>SLMR01000036.1 GCA_007133445.1 Aquisalimonas sp.
ACACCCTCGGCTTCTGCCAGCCAGTCGCTGGTCCCCGGCACTCGGTTCTCCACCGCAGGCTCCGCCGTCCCGCGTTCCGGCGCCGCGGGAACCCAGGACGGAACCCGCGCCGTCTCGGCCGCCGCCAGGACCGCCGGTGCGTCCTCGGCAGACGGATCCAGCACCACGACCATGGCGCAGTCCGGAACCAGATCCGCAGGGTTCGCAGCGGCGGCTCTCCGCTCCGCCCACGGCCGTACACCGTCCGGCAGATCCGCACCCACTCCGAGGAATAGCGTCTGGTCCGTGCCGACCGTGCCGAGGAGCCGGCTGGATTGCGGATGGTTGCCGACCACCAGGAGTGGCCGCTGTCCGGTCCGCAGGGTGAGCGTCAGGCGATGAGTCATGGGTTGGCTCCGTGCTGGGACGATTCCGTGAAGACGTAGTTTGGCGGTCCGCCATTATTTACAAAAAGACCATTGTTCTTTATTTTTAGATGAAAATGTTATAAAGAAAGCGCTGAACGATTCCCTCGTGCCCGCGCACCCGAATGGTCCAGCGTTTCCGGAAAACAGGGGTGAGGTTTCAGTCAATGAAACTCAATCAGCTGCGTTACATTTGCGAAGTCGCCCGGCGGGATCTCAACGTTTCCGCCGCCGCCGAGGCGCTCTATACCTCGCAGCCAGGCGTCAGCAAGCAGATCCGCATGCTGGAGGAAGAACTCGGCGTGCAGATATTCGAGCGCAGCGGCAAGCACCTCACGCAGGTGACGCCGGCTGGCAAGGAGATCCTCCAGGCCGCGCAGCGCGTGCTGGGTGATGTGGAGAACATCCGCGCCATCGCTGACGAGCACAAGGACGACGCCCGCGGGAGTCTGTCCATCGCCACCACCCATACCCAGGCGCGGCACGCTCTGCCCGCCACGGTGACGGCTTTCCGCGAGCAGTATCCCCACGTCAGCCTGCACATGCACCAGGGCACACCCATGCAGATCGCCGAGCTGGCCGCTCACGGAGGGGTGGATTTCGCCATCGCCACCGAGGCGATCGACCTGTTCGAGGATCTGGTGATGATGCCGTGCTACCGCTGGAACCGCAGCGTCATCGTGCCCGAAGGGCACCCGCTGTTAGCGGAGGACCGACTCTCACTGGACTCCCTGGCGGCCTACCCTCTGGTCACCTACGTGTTCGGGTTCACCGGCCGTTCCAAGCTGGACAAGGCGTTCCGCCAGAAGAATCTGGAACCAGAGGTGGTCTTCACGGCCACGGATTCCGAGGTGATCAAGACCTACGTGCGGCTCGGACTGGGCGTGGGCATCGTCGCCAGCATGGCCTACGAACCGGACCGCGATGCGGGCCTGCGTGCTATCCCCGCGGGACACCTGTTCGAATCCAGTGTCACCAACATCGGGTTTCGTCGCGGCACGTACCTGCGTAGCTACATGTACGAGTTCATCCGCCTGTTCGCCCCGCATCTGACGCCGGAGGTCGTGGGGCGGGCCATGGCGGTGCGCACCGAGGAGGAGCGCGAGGCGCTGTTCCGGGAGCTGGCACCAGTGCTGGCTGAACACTGATCCCAGCGCTCGCGCATCACTCGATGATCCACTCGCGTCCACCCAGATAGGGCTGCAGGGCGGCGGGTGTCCGCACGCGGCCGTCCGCCTCCTGGTAGTTCTCCAGGATGGCCACCAGGCAGCGGCCAACGGCAAGGCCGGAGCCATTCAGCGTGTGCAGCGGCTCCGGCTTCCCCGTATCCGGGTTGCGCCAGCGGGCCTGCATGCGCCGTGCCTGGAACGCCCCCAGGTTGCTGCAGGACGAGATCTCCCGGTAACGCTCCTGGCCGGGCAGCCAGACTTCCAGATCGTACGTGCGGGCGGAAGCAAAGCCCATGTCGCCGGTGCAGAGCAGCACCGTGCGGTAGGGCAGCTCCAGTTCCTGAAGGATAGCCTCGGCGTCTGCCGTCAGTGTCTCCAGGGCGACGTTGGAGTCCTCCGGGCGTACGATGTGCACCAGCTCCACCTTCTCGAACTGGTGCTGCCGGATCATGCCGCGCACGTCTTTCCCGTGGGAACCGGCCTCGGCGCGGAAACAGGGCGTGTGCGCCACGAACCGCAGCGGCAGCTGATCCGGCTCGAGGATGGAGTCGCGAACCAGGTTGGTGACCGGCACTTCCGCCGTGGGAATCAGGTAGTACTCCTGCTCACCCTGGATGCCGAACAGGTCATCGCCGAACTTCGGCAACTGCCCTGTGCCACGCAGGCTCTCTGCGTTGACCATGTAGGGAACGTTAACCTCCTCGTAGCCCTTGGCGGTCTGGCGATCCAGCATGAACTGGATCAGGGCCCGGTGCAGTTTCGCCATGGTGCCGCGCATGACCACGAACCGGGCGCCGGTGAGCTGCGCCGCTGTCTCGAAGTCGAGGAGATCCCCGCGCGCGCCCAGGTCCACGTGATCCCGCGGCTGGAAATCGAACACCGGTGGTTCGCCCCAGTGACGGACCACCGCGTTATCGTCCTCGTCCTGCCCCTGTGGAACATCCGCCTGCGGGATGTTGGGCATGTCCATGTGGAGGGCGTCGAGCTGTGCCAGGATACCGTCCAGCTCCTTTTTCGCGCCCTCGAGCTGGTCACCCATGCTCGCGACCTCGTCGAGCAGCGGCTGGATGTCCTCGCCCTGCGCCTTGGCCTTGCCGATGGCCTTCGAGCGGCGGTTGCGCTCGTTCTGCAGTTCCTGGACGCGCATCTGCAGTTCCCGGCGTTGACCATCCAGACGCCGGTAGGCGTCCACATCAAGGGTATAGCCACGCCGGGCGAGCTGCGCGGCGACGGCCTCGGGATCGTTACGGAGTTCTCTGGGGTCGAGCATTTCGGGTCCTTGTGATCACGAAGACGCGCATTGTAGCCGCTGCGGCGGACGAAAATCAGCCGCCCGGGGTGACGAGGTCTTTCAGAGTGCGGCTGGCGGCCGGAACCACGACCGCTGACGGTGGTTTCACTTCTTGCGGCGCTGCCAGGGGGATTCCCTGTCAAGGGCGCGCAGACGCTCGAAGCGGTCGCGGATCTTCGCTTCCAGGCCCCGAGCCACGGGCTGGTAGAACCGTTGCGGGGGCATGTCCTCCGGGAAGTAGTCCTCCCCCGCGGCATAGCCTTCCGGTTCGTCGTGGGCGTAGCGGTACTCTTCCCCGTACCCCAGCTCCTTCATGAGCCGGCTGGCGGCATTGCGCAGATGCAGGGGCACGTCCCGGGAGCCGTGTTTGCGGGCGGCGGCCATGGCCGCATTGTAGGCGCTGTAGACGGCGTTGCTCTTGGGCACGCTGGCGAGATAGACGATGGCGTGGGCGATGGCAAGTTCGCCTTCCGGGCTGCCCAGACGCTCCTGGGCCTCCCAGGCGTTCAACGCCATCTGCAGGGCCCGCGGGTCGGCATTGCCGATGTCCTCGGAGGCCATGCGCACGGCGCGCCTGGCGATGTAGAGCGGGTCACAGCCGCCGTCCAGCATGCGGCAGTACCAGTACAGCGCGGCGTCCGGATCGGAACCGCGCACGGCCTTGTGCAGGGCCGAGATCTGGTCGTAGAAGGCGTCGCCGCCCTTGTCAAAGCGGCGCAGACCCGACGCGGCCGCCTCTTCCAGGGTGCCCTGCCCGATCACCCCGTCGTCGGCCAGATCGGCGGCGATCTCAAGCAGAGTCAGGGCACGCCGGGCGTCGCCGTCGGCAAGATCGACCAGTTGCTCCAGCGCCCGGGGCTCGATGGTCAGACTGCTGTGGCCGAGCCCGCGCTCCGGATCACTCAGTGCTGCCTGTAGCAGCCCCGTGAGCGCAGCATGGTCGAGTGCGCGCAGCACGTAGGTCCGTACCCGCGAGAGCAGCGCGTTGTTGAGTTCGAAGGAAGGATTCTCGGTCGTGGCACCGATGAACAGCAGGGTGCCGTCCTCGACGAACGGCAGAAAGGCATCCTGCTGCGCCTTGTTGAACCGGTGCGCCTCGTCCACGAACAGCACCGTGGGCTGGCCCTGCTCCCGGAGGCGCAGGGCTTCGTCCACGGCGGCGCGGATGTCCTTCACGCCACTCATGACAGCGGAGAGGGTCATGAAACGGGCGTCGCTCGCCGCGGCGATCATGCGTGCCAGGGTGGTCTTGCCGGTTCCCGGCGGGCCCCAGAGCACCATGGAATGTGGATGCCCGGCATCGATGCTGCGGCGCAGGGCCTTGCCGGGACCCAGCAGGTGTTCCTGCCCCAGGAACTCGTCCAGCTTGCGCGGCCGCATGCGATCAGCGAGCGGCCGCACCGGGGCGTCCATGCTCAAGGGGCGCTCTCGCCCTGCTCGATCACGTCGGTATCACCATCCGGTTCAAAGTGGAATCGGTCGTTGTCGAAGGCAACGCCGGTGGTGACGTCCTTCAGGGTCAGGCGGTTCTCCTGCCCGAGCCCGTCGCGCACGATTACCTCCACCGGCACGCCGCCCTCCATGCGGATGCGCACACCATCGACGTTCCAGTCGTCGGTGCGTGGTGAAAGCACCAGCCAGCCGTCGTCCACGTCGATGTCGAAGTGTTCCTCCAGCGTGTCCATGCGGCCGCTGAGGAGCATTGCCGGCCCGGTACCCAGAGTGTCCTCGAGCGGGCGGACGGTGACCTGGTGCAGGTCGGGGTCGTGAATCCAGAGTCGCTCGCCATCGGCGACAATGCGCTGCTCGAAGGGGTCCTCGTAGAGCCAGTCGAACCGGTCCGGGCGCTGGATGGCCATGGTGCCGCGGCTTTCCTCGATGACCCGGCCGTCCTCGTCGCGCACCACCTGAGTGAACGCGCCCTCCATGCTGTCCGTGTCGGTGAAGTAGGCCTCCAGCTCGGCCAGCGGATCGGCGGCAGAGCCCGTCGAGATGACCAACATCGCCGGCAGCGCCAGCGCACATGCGAATCGCCGTAGCATGGTTTCTCCTGGAATCGTGGTCGACATACCCAAACGGTGGACCCGCGCGGCCGCGGACAGTTCAGTCCCCGGTCAGTCCTTCGGCGGCGGTGGTGCCAGAACCTCGCGGGCGCCGTTGGATTGCAGCGGCCCCACGACGCCAGTGTTCTCCATTTCCTCCACCAGGCGGGCCGCCCGGTTATACCCGATCTTGAGCCGCCGCTGGACACCGGAGATGGACGCCCGGCGGGTTTCGGTGACGACCTGTACGGCCTGATCGTAGAGCGGGTCCTGCTCGCCGTCGCCGCCATTGTCCTCGCCGGGAATCCCCGGAATGGGCGCGCCGCCCGTGGATTCCTCCAGAATGCCGTCGATGTACTCCGGCTCGCCCTGCTCCTTGAGGTGATTCACCACCCGGTGGACGTCATTATCGGACACGAACGCGCCGTGCACCCGCTCAGGCATGCCGCCGCCGGAGGAGAGGTAGAGCATGTCACCGTGGCCCAGCAGGGCCTCGGCGCCCATCTGGTCGAGAATCGTCCGGGAGTCCACCTTCGACGACACCTGGAACGCGATGCGGGTGGGGATGTTGGCCTTGATCAGACCGGTGATCACGTCCACCGACGGCCGCTGGGTGGCAAGAATCAGGTGCAGCCCTGCTGCCCGGGCCTTCTGGGCCAGCCGGGCGATGAGCTCTTCCACCTTCTTGCCAACCATCATCATCATGTCGGCGAACTCGTCCACCACCACCACGACGAACGGCAGGGTCTCGAGTTCCGGCGCTTCCGCCCCGGGGTCCTCCTCCGGGCGCTTCCACAACGGATCCTTCAAAGGCTCGCCGCGCTCGGCGGCGTCGCGCACCTTGCGGTTGTAGCCGGCGATGTTACGCACGCCGAGGGCGGCCATGAGGCGGTAGCGACGCTCCATCTCGCCCACGCACCAGCGCAGCGCGTTGGCCGCCTCCTTCATGTCGGTGACCACCGGCGCGAGCAGATGCGGAATGCCGTCGTAGATGGACAGCTCCAGCATCTTCGGGTCGACCATGATCAGCCGCACGTCCTCGGGCCGGTTCTTGTACAACAGGCTCAGGATCATGGCGTTGACGCCCACGGACTTGCCGGAGCCGGTGGTCCCGGCCACCAGCAGGTGCGGCATCTTGGCCAGGTCCACGACCACCGGGCCGCCACCGATATCCTTGCCCAGGGCCATGGACAATGGCGACTGCGCCTTTTCCCAGGCTTCCGCGCGCATGATCTCGCTGAACGCGATCACCTGCCGGTTCTCGTTGGGAATCTCCAGCCCGACGACAGACTTGCCCGGAATCACTTCCACCACGCGCACACTGACCACCGACAGCGCCCGCGCCAGATCCTTGCTGAGATTGCTGATCTGGCTGACCTTGACGCCCGCTGCCGGTTGCGCCTCGAAACGCGTGATGACGGGGCCGGGGTGCACCGCCACCACCTCCACCTGCACACCGAAGTCGGCGAGCTTCATCTCCAGCTGCCGGGACATGGCTTCAAGTGCCTCACGCGAGTAGCCGCCCTGCTGCGGTGGCGGCTGATCCAGCAGGGTTACCGGCGGCAGGCCGTCCGCCGACTGCTCCGCCCGGAACAGCGGCATCTGCTTCTCCTTGTTTGCCTTCTTGCCGGGCTTGGGCGCCGGTTTGCTCGGTTCGATCTGGGGCGGTGTCCGGTGCTTGCGCTTCTCCTTGTCCGCCACCAGCGTGTCCCGCCGGGCGCGGCGGGCACGGCGGCCGGCCCAGCCGTCGCGCAGCGCCGTCACGCCCCGCCCCATGGCGCTGACACTCATCAGGCAGAAACGGCCAATCAGGTCCATGAGGCTCAGCCAGGAGAGCCCGGTGAACAGAGTGACACTGGCCAGGAAGACCGCCAGCAGCAGCAGGGTGGCGCCGAGAAAGCTGAATGCACCCTCCAGTGACTCGGCGATGACGTCGCCCAGAACACCGCCGGCATGCAGCGGCACGGTCTGCGGCAAGGCCTCTACATGCATGGCCGCCAACCCCGCACCGGAGGCCAGGGTGAACACGAAGCCAAGGGTCCGCAGGCCGAACACGCCCCAGTGGAACGCGCCGTCGCGGCGTTGCCAGCGCCACGTCAGCCAGCCCGAGAACGCCACCATCACCGGGAACAGGTAGGCCAGGTAGCCGAACAGGTACAGGAATACGTCCGCGAACCGGGCCCCGACCTCGCCGCCGGCGTTCTGCACCGGGCCGTGGCTGCCGGTAAAGCTCCAGCCCGGGTCGCTCGGGTCGTAGGTCACCAGCGCCAGCACCATGTAGATGGCCACGGCCAGCAGGATATACAGCGATGCCTCGCGCAGTCCCCGGCTCACGTGGTGCCCCAGCGGGGAAGGGAGCGACTCGCGCTCGGAGGATGAAGATCGGGAATCGGAGCTTGCCACTGCCAGTCAGCCTATCGCACTCAGGTCGGTCGCCGTTCAGTCACACCCGCGGCGACGCAACGATATTTGTAATGTTCCGCGTCAATTAATGTCTGCAAGTGACTATATCACCATTGATTTCCCAGTTCACGAACGGGAGGTCGGCGGTCACCCTGATGGCATAGTCTACCGGATGCTGCTGACCCACGCTGCCTGTTCCCGCAGGCCGACATGGGTGCTCGACACCACCGCTTCCCCACCCTACCATCGCGCCATGGATGCAACGGTACTCACCGATCTTGCTTCTTTTCCCGCCGCGCAGTGGAATGGCCTGGTTGGTGCCGACAACCCCTTCCTGAGCCACGAATTTCTGGCCGGCCTGGAACAGACACAATCGCTTTCCCCGGACGTGGGCTGGCAACCCTATCACCTGGCCCTGCGCGACTCCGCCGGGTTGGCGGTCGCGGTGCCCGGCTACCTGAAGGGGCATTCCTGGGGGGAGTTCGTCTTCGACTGGGCGTGGGCCGATGCCTATGAGCGTAACAGCATCCCCTACTACCCGAAGCTGGTCCACGCCGTTCCCTATACCCCGGCCACCGGCCCCCGCATCCTGCATCGGGCGGACGTGCCTGCCGGCGATGCAGTGGCGGCGGCCGTTGCAGCCTCCTGCGGCGCGGTGGAAAGCCAGGGACTGTCATCCGCGCACTGGCTGTTTCCGGAGCCGGGTCAGGCAGAGCGGCTGGAGGCGGCCGACCTGCTCCCGCGGCTGGGATGCCAGTTTCACTGGCGCAACCACCCCGGCTACCGGGACTTCCAGGACTTCCTCGACGGCCTGAACTCGAAACGGCGCAAGAGTATCCGCCGTGAACGCCGTTTGACCGCCGACGCCGGGGTCGCCATGGAGGTGCGCAGCGGCCGGGAGATCACCGACGCCGACTGGCGGGCGTTTCACGGCTTCTACCGGCAGACGTTCCGTGACCACGGCAACATCCCCCTGCTGACACTGGCGTTCTTTCGCCATTGCGGGGCGACGCTCGGGGAGCGCGTCATCATGATTCAGGCCCGTCGCGATGACGCCTTGGTCGGCGCCGCGCTGTTGTTCCGCAGCGCCGACACGTTGTACGGCCGTTTCTGGGGATGTGCCGAGGACATTCCCGGGATGCATTTCGAGACCTGCTACTACCAGGGCATCGAGTACTGCATCGCTCACGGGTTGCAGGTTTTCGAGCCCGGCGCCCAGGGGGAGCACAAGATCGCGCGCGGCTTCCTGCCGACGCGAACGCACTCCCGCCACTGGATCGCCGACCCGCGGTTCCGCGCTGCCATCGCCGACTTTCTGCGGCGCGAAACGCCGCTGGTCCAGGCCTACATGGCGGAGATGGAGCGCCACAGCCCTTATAGAATGGCACAATAGGGAAATCCATCAGGCAACGCCGGAGCGGCTGTCGAGGACGAGCCATGCAACGCCGCATTCACTGGCTGGACGACTTTGACGAAACCCTGTTTCCACCCCCGGAGCAGGCCCTGACGCAGCCCAACGGCCTGGTGGCCATTGGTGGCTCGCTGTCCGAGCGCCGGCTGCTAGCGGCCTATCGTCGCGGCATATTCCCCTGGTACGAGGAAGGCCAGCCGGTGCTCTGGTGGTCTCCCGACCCGCGGGGCGTCCTCTACCCGGCGGACCTGCGTGTCCGTCGCAGCCTGCGCAAGCGAATGCGCCACGCCGGCTTTCGCGTCACCCTGGACCGGGATTTCGAACAGGTGATCACGGCCTGCGCGGCGCCGCGCGGGAGCGAGACCGGGACGTGGATCACCAAGGACATGCATGACGCCTATTGCCATCTGCACGAGCGCGGCCTCGCGCATTCGGTGGAAGTCTGGCATCACTTTCGCCTGGTGGGCGGACTGTACGGCGTCTCCCTGGGTCGCGCTTTTTTCGGGGAGTCCATGTTCAGCCGCGAAGCCGATGCCTCCAAGATCGCCCTGGTCCACTTGACGCGCCAGTTGGCGACCTGGGGATTCCGGTTTCTCGATTGTCAGATCCTCTCGCCTCATCTGGCTAAACTGGGAGCGCGGGAACAGCCGCGCGCCGCGTTCCTGGCGGCGCTTGAG
>SLMR01000103.1 GCA_007133445.1 Aquisalimonas sp.
CGTTTCGCTTGATCATGCAATGCACCCCGCGCGATAGTAAGCCACTGTAGAAAAGACTGAATGGTAAAGGCCATGAAACGGGGTGTGACGGCGCTACTCGTGTTGCTCGCTGCCGGCGCCGTGTCGGCGGATTCCATGCGCTGTGGCAATGACCTGGTGCTGAAAGGGGATCACGTCTCTGAAGTGCACAAGAAATGCGGCGAGCCCGTGCGTAGCACTACCCTGGAAAACGAATTCGGGGCCACCATAGGCAAGCGCGAGATCTACGACAGTGCACACGGCAGCCGGGACCACCTGGTGACGTACCGCGACGAGCGCGTGATCTCCATCGAACGGCTCCGATAGACCGGACCGGAAATCAACCAGTCGGATCAACGGAATATCCCGGGGGTGCTTGCGGGATGAGCGCGGGAGAACGGCTTCCGGGAACGCCGGAGCCCACGTACACCATTGCCACCGATGCCGGCCTGCGCCTCGCGGCGGACGCCTGGGGTGCGCCCGATGCGCCGCTGGTGATGCTGATGCACGGCGGCGGTCAGACCCGCCATGCCTGGAAGGGGGCCGGTGAGGCCCTCGGGGCGGCCGGGTACCGGGCGGTGGCCTTCGATGCCCGCGGCCACGGTGACTCGGACTGGGCTGGCGACGGCGGTTACGAGCAGGGCGTCATGGTAGACGATCTCAACGCCGTCGTTCGCGCCTTCGGTAATCGCCCGGCGGCCTTGGTGGGTGCCTCTATGGGGGGCGGTGTCGGTCTGCTGGCGGCAGGCGAGCGTCGCACGGAGGTCTCGGCCCTGGTGCTGGTGGACATCGCACCGCAGCTGGAGCAGGACGGAGTTGCCAAGATCATGGCCTTCATGGAGCGCCATGCCGATGGTTTCGCCAGCCTTGACGACGTTGCCGATGCCATTCAGGGGTATCAGCCCCACCGCCGACGCAGCGTCAATCCCGAGGGGCTCGCGAAGAACGTGCGCCTGGGCGCGGACGGGCGCTATTACTGGCACTGGGATCCGGCCTTCCTGCAGGTACGGCGCGACTTCCACCGGCGGCGCCAGCGCCTGGAGCAGAGCGCACGGCAGCTTCCGGTACCAACGCTGCTGGTACGCGGGGCGCTCTCGGACGTGCTGAGCGAGGAGGGTGCCCAGGCGTTTCTCCGGGACTGCCCCCACGCAGAGTACGTGAACGTCCGCGAAGCGCGCCACATGGTCGCCGGCGATGGCAACGACATCTTCCTCGACGCCGTGCGCGACTTCCTGGGCCGGGTCGTGACCCCAGGACACCTGGCGCGGCGAGCCGGGACGGCCACAAGATGATGCCCGGGGAGCGGTACGTCCAGGCCAACGGCGTCTCCCTGTGCTGTTTCGAATGGCCGGCGACCCCGGAACGGCGCCATGAACCAGCGGTTCTGCTGGTGCATGCCACCGGGTTCCATGCCCGCTGCTGGGATCAGGTGGTGGCGCACCTGCCCGGGCGGCACGTTTACGCCGTGGACATGCGCGGCCACGGGCGCAGCGACACGCGCGGCCCGCTGAGCTGGGATACATTCGGCGAGGATCTCTCCGAACTGGCCACCGCGCTGGGTTTGGACGGCGCCATCGGTGTTGGCCATTCCATGGGCGGGCACTCCCTCGTGCAGGCCGCTGCCGCCCATCCCGGTGCGTTCCGGGAACTGCTGCTGCTTGATCCGGTGATCTTCCCGCCGGACTGGTACACTCCGGGCCAACCCCCGGGGGATTATCGTGAACATCCCACCGCACGCAGGCGCAACCAGTGGCCCTCCTGGCAGGCCATGTTCGAGCGCTTCAGGGACCGTTCCCCGTTTCGTGACTGGGATCCGGCCGTGCTGGAAGACTACTGTCGCTGGGGCCTGCTTCCCGACGAAGCAGGCGACGGGTACGTGCTGGCGTGCCCGCCTTGGGTAGAGGCGTCGATCTACGTGAACAGCCTTGGGGCGGATGTCCACCCGCTGCTCCCCGGCATCACCGTCCCGGTGACGGTGGTGCGCGCCAAGTCGCCGCCGGCGGAGCGGGAGAGCATGGATTTCTCCAGTTCGCCCGCCTGGGCCGGGCTGGCGGCGGCGTTTCCGCAGGGCCGGGATCTGCACCTGGCCGAGCGCAGCCATTTCATCCCCATGGAAGACCCCGGGCTGGTCGCCCGCCTGATCGTTGACGGCACAAGCTGATCTGTGTCAACTCGGTTCCTCCCTTAAGTGATAGTCTCGTGCCTGAAGCTGGACACGGCATGGCCAGAGCGTCATGCGCGCGCAGCGCCGGAGCAAAGGGGGGAACGTGTCGCAGCGGGAACAGGCCGATGAACCACAGGGCTGGTATGCCCGCTCCGCTCAGGATGCGCTCGAGTCGCTGGAGTCCCACCAGGAGGGGCTGTCCACCAGCGAGGCCGAGCGGCGCCGCGAACATTATGGTGAGAACCGGCTGAAACCGCCGGAGAAAGCGGGACCGCTGGTCCGCTTCCTGCGCCACTTCCACAACATCCTGATCTACATCCTCATGGCGGCGGCCCTGGGCACGGCGTTGCTCGGCCACTGGGTGGATACCGGCGTGATCCTCGCCGTGGTCCTGATCAACACCCTGATCGGCTTCATCCAGGAGGGACGTGCCGAAAAGGCGCTGGATGCCATCCGCCAGATGCTCTCGCCCACGGCGCTGGTGATCCGTGACGGCCAGCGGCGGGAGATTCCCGCAGACCAGATCGTCCCCGGCGATGCCGTGCTGCTCCAGGCTGGGGACAAGGTGCCGGCGGACCTGCGGCTGCTGCACGTCAAGAACCTGCGCATCGAAGAAGCCGTGCTCACGGGCGAGTCGGTGCCGGTGGAGAAGTCCACGGATGCAGTGGCCGAGGACGCCGATCTCGGTGACCGCGCCTGCATGGCCTACTCCGGGACCCTGGTCACCTTCGGCCGTGCCACTGGGCTGGTGGTGGCCACCGGCGAGGAGACCGAGATCGGCCGCATCTCGGGCATGCTCAGCGAGGTCGAGGGGCTGGAAACGCCCCTGGTTCGGCAGATGGAGCAGTTCGGCCGCTGGCTGGCAGTGGTCATTATTGCGATTTCCGCGCTGACCTTCGCCTTTGGCTACTGGGTGCGCAGCTACCCCCTGGACGAGATGTTTCTGGCCGCCGCCAGTCTGGCGGTGTCCACCATTCCCGAAGGCCTGCCGGCCATCATGACCATCGCCCTGGCCATCGGCGTGCAGAAAATGGCCAAGCGCAATGCGATCATCCGCCGGCTGCCCGGCGTAGAAACCCTGGGTTCGGTGTCGGTGATCTGCTCGGACAAGACCGGCACGCTCACCCGCAACGAGATGACGGTCCAGTCCGTGGCAATGGCGGGGGACCTGGTGGACGTGGACGGCGTGGGCTACAGCCCTGAAGGCGGCTTCCGGCGTGACGACGCCGTCATTGAGGCAGATGCCGAACCGGTGCTCGCGGAAACAGTGCTCGCCGGCATGCTCTGCAACGACGCCCAGCTCTACCGTCGCGACGGCGACTGGGTCATGGAGGGTGACCCCACCGAAGGCGCGCTCATGACCCTCGCCCATAAGGCGGGGCTGGATCCGGAGCAGAGCCGGCACGAGCGACCGCGAACGGATGCCATCCCGTTCGAGTCCGATCACAAGTACATGGCCACGCTGCATCACGATCACCAGGGGCAGGGTGTCATCTACCTGAAAGGCGCGCCGGAGCGGGTGCTGTCCCTGTGCCAGACGCAGGTCGCGGCCGATGGCGAGGCCCCGCTCGACGAGGGACACTGGCGCGAGGTGATGGACACCATCGCCGGGCGCGGTCAGCGGCTGCTGGCCGTGGCCCGCCGTCATACAGGCGCCGAGCAGGTGAGCCTGAACTACGACGATGTCGAGGGTGGCGGGTTCGCCATGCTGGCCGTGCTCGGCATCATGGATCCGCCCCGCGACGAGGCCATCAGCGCCGTGGCCGAGTGTGCCGAGGCGGGTGTGCGAGTGAAGATGATCACCGGCGATCACCTGATTACCGCCAGTGCCGTGGGGCGGTTGCTCGGGATCGGCGGCAACGGCCGCGCCATGGCCGGGCATGAGCTCGATGAGCTGGATGATGCGGGTCTGCGGGAAGCGGTATCGAGCACCGATGTCTTCGCGCGCACCACCCCGGAGCACAAGCTGCGCCTGGTGGAGGCGTTGCAGGGTGGCGGTGGCATCGTTGCCATGACCGGCGACGGCGTCAATGACGCGCCGGCCCTGAAACGCGCCGACGTGGGCGTGGCCATGGGCAACAAGGGCACCGAGGCGGCCAAGGAAGCCTCCGAGATGGTGCTCGCCGATGACAACTTCGCCTCCATTGCCCACGCGGTGGAGGAGGGGCGCACGGTCTACGACAACATCCGCAAGGCCATCCTGCACATGCTGCCCACCAATGCCGGGCAGTCGCTGACCATCATGATGGCCATCCTCATGGGGCTGGCGTTGCCCCTGACGCCTGTGCAGGTCCTGTGGGTGAACATGGTCACCTCGGTGACCCTCGCCATGGCGCTGGCCTTCGAGCCCAGCGAGCCCGGCGTCATGCGCCGGCCGCCACGGGATCCCGCGGCGCCGTTACTGTCCGGGTTTCTGCTCTGGCGGATCCCGTTCGTGGCTATTCTGCTGTGGCTCGGGACGTTCGGCCACTTCGTCTGGATGGAGGCCGTTGTCGGTGCGGCGGATGACGTCGCCCGGACCGTTGCGATCAATACCCTGGTGGCCGGTCAGGCGTTCTACCTGCTCAACCTGCGACTGATCCACCAGCCGGTGCTGGTGGGCGGCGCGCTGCTGCGCAGCCGGGCCATGTGGCTCGCCATCGGTGTGCTGATCCTGCTGCAGATCGCGTTCACTTACGCGCCGGTGATGCATACACTCTTCGGGACCACCGCGATCGGTGCCGACGACTGGGCGCGCATTCTCATCTTCGGCGTGGCCGTGTTCGTGATCGTGGAACTCGAGAAGATGGTGCTGCGGCGGTTGTCGTGGGTGCAGACAGGGTAGGGCCATGGCGGATGACACGGCACAGGGCGCCTCGCTGCTGATCGCGGCGGTGGCCGACGAACTGGAGGAGGCGGCGCTGGCCATCGCCCGGGAAGAGGGTGCCCGCGGCGTTACCATCCTGCCGTCCAGGGGCATCGGCTTTCCCGAGCACATCACGTTTCTCGGTGTCACCTATCGGGGGATCGGCGTGGTGTTGCTCTGGGTGCTGGACGGCGAGCGGGCGACGCGCATCGCAGGACGTCTGAACCGCGAGCTGGATCTGTTGCGACCATTCCAGGGGCTCGCGTTCGTGGCGCCGGTGGATGCCGCCGGCGGCATTGACCCCGCCGCCATCCGTCAACACCTGGGCGATGACCCGTCTGACGCGGAGTAGCACCATGCGGACAGCAGCAGAGGAATCCTGCGGCCAGTGAATCAGCTCCGGGAATTCTACGGCATCCTCAAGCATGCCTTCCGCAACCTCTTGCCCATCATCGCCGTGGTGAGCTTCTTCCAGTTCGCGGTGATGCAGGAAGTGCCGGACGGGCTGCTCTCCATGGTGGTGGGGCTTGGCATCGTGGTGCTGGGGGTGGCGCTGTTCCTGCAGGGGCTTGAGCTCGGCATCTTCCCCATCGGCAAGAACCTCTCCAACCAGTTGGCGCGGCGGGGCTCGCTGGTTCTGCTGATGCTGTTCGGGTTCTGCCTGGGCTTTTCCGCGGTGATCGCCGAGCCGGCCCTGATCGCGGTGGCGGACCAGGCCGAGGTGATCAGCGAGGGGCGGGTGAACGCGTTCACGCTGCGGGTGCTGGTGGCGACCTCCGTGGGCGCGGTTGTGGGGCTTGGCATCGTGCGCATCATCCTCGGCCACAGCCTGCACTGGTACATGATCGCCGGCTATCTGGTCGTGGTGCTGGTGACCTTCTTTGCGCCTGAGGAGATCGTGGGGCTGGCCTACGACTCCGGCGGCGTGACCACCAACATCGTCACCGTGCCGTTGATCGCCGCGCTCGGTATCGGCCTGGCCGTCTCCATCCGCGGCCGTACTGCGCTCATGCACGGCTTCGGGCTGGTGGCGCTGGCGGTGATGGTGCCCATGATCTCCGTGCAGCTCTACGGCATCGTGGTTTACACCTTCGGCGAGACCGGCGACGTGGCCGGAAACGGGCTGGCGATGGAGGCGGATACCGACGGCGTGGCCGACCCGGTGGCCGGCAGTGTGGCGCTTGGCATGTTAAGGGACCTGCTGGCAATGATCCGGGACGTGCTGCCCATCATTGCCGTGGTGCTGGTTTTCCAGTACCTGGTGATCCGCAAGCATATCGCCCACCTGCACAAGGTCATGGTGGGCTTCGTGCTGGTGATCGTCGGCCTGTACGCCTTTGTGGTGGGGCTCAAGCTCGGGCTCTTCCCGATTGGCGAGAGCATGGCCGAGCAGCTCATCGCCCGGGAGCAGATCCTGTTCGTGTACCTGTTCGCCTTCTGTATCGGCTTCGCCACCACCATGGCCGAGCCGGCGCTCATCGCCATCGGCGAGAAGGCGGAGGAGGCGGCCAAGGGGCAGCTCAAGGGCAACGTCATCCGGGTGCTGGTGGCCGCCGGTGTTGCAATCGGCATCACCGTGGGCGTGCACCGCATCATCACCGGCGACTCCATCCACTACTACATAATGGGCGGCTACGCGCTGGTGATCCTGCTCACCTGGCTGTCGCCGAAGTACATCGTGGCCCTGGCCTTTGATCTCGGCGGGGTGACCACCTCGGAGGTGACCGTGCCCCTGGTCACGGCCCTGGGCATCGGCCTGGCCACCCACATCGAGGGGCGCAGCGTGCTCATCGACGGCTTCGGACTGATCGCGTTCGCGTCCATTTTCCCGATCATTACCGTCATGCTCTACGCTATCGCCGTGGAGCTCGTCAGCAAGGCGAGAGGAGGTGCAACATGAAATTCGCGGCACTGGTGGCCATCCTGGCCGAAGACCTGGAAGAGCAGGCCATCGACTCCGCCAAGAATGCGGGGGCCGGCGGCGTCACCATTCTGGATGCCCGCGGCATCGGCACCAAGGAGAAGAAGACCTTCTTCGGACTGACCTACGAGGGCAGCCAGTCGGTGTTGCTGTTCGTGCTGGAGAAGAAGCTCTCGGTGCGCGTGCTCAAGCAGATGACCCGCGATCTGGACCTGAACTCCCACAGCAAGGGCGTGGTGTTCACGCTGCCGCTGGAGCATATCGCCGGCATCGACATGCAGCAGCTGGAGAAATTCGAATCCCAGATCCGGGACGACCTCTGAGACCGCGCGGGAGAACGCCATGCTCGTCAAGGACATCATGCAGACCGAGGTGGTCACCATCCGGGCCACCGCCACCATCCGCGAAGCCATGCAGACCATGCGCACCCACAAGGTGAAATCCCTGGTGGTGGACAAGAAGGACAACCACGACGCCTACGGCATCATCACCTACACCAGCATCCTGCGGACCATCGTTGCGGAAGAGGGCGACATCGACCTGATCAACGTCTACGACGTCTGCACCAAGCCGGTGATTACGGTGCATGCCGAGATGGACGTGCGCCACGTGGCGCGGCTGATGGTCAACCAGCGTTTCCGGCGGGTGGTGGTGCTGCGGGACAACGAGCTCCAGGGCATCATCACGCGCAACGACATCGTCACGCCCATCCTGGAGATGGCCGAACGCTGAGGAGGCGGTGAGACGCCGCCAGGCTGACTGTCAAGCCTGCACTCAGGAGGCGGACTCCTACGGGAGGCGGCTCCGGGAGGGCCCGGATCACGGGCTTGCGGACGCGGACAGACTGTAACGTGCGATGAATCGGGGTGCACCCAGGTGGCGCTGCCAGATGCGCGACGCCACCAGTGCCAGAACCGACAGCGGGATCAGGTAGCCGAAGAACGCCGCCAGCATCCCCAGGCTCGGCATGCCCAGCAGGAGCAGCAGGCTCGGGGCACAGCAGGCCGAGCCGGCGATCAGGGCGGGTACGGCACTGGATGCGCTGCCGGCGGACGACAGCCCGCAGGCCCGGGGATGCCGCCACAGGGTGATGGCCCCATGCAGGTTGGCTGTCAGCAGCCCGCCGAGCAGGGCGGCGAGTGCCAGGTTCAAGGGGCTGATCAGCATCACCCACCAGCCCGCCTCCACCAGGGCTATGGCCTCGAACAGGAACGGCGAGCGCATGCTGAGCATACGCTCCAGGCCGGCGGCCCCCCCTTGATAGAACCAGCCGGCCCCGGTATCGAAGGTCAGATCACCGATGCCAACGAGATAGATGCCGGCATACAGCACCCCGGCGAGGCTGGCGAGCGCCCGGATCATTCCCCGTTCACCAGCTGGGTCTCGGGGTAGAAGGCCACCCAGGCGAACCACATGGCTTCGAAGCCGTTCACGGGCTCGAGGTCGTCCAGCGCCTCGTGCTCCGGGCCCGCTGGGCCGAAGTCGATGTCATCCGGTACGTCCACGTGCTCGTCACCACGGAAGACCCAGGCGGTGTCCAGCCCCGGATCATGGAGGACCAGCACGTGCCCGTCGCCGTGCTCCAACTGGATCGCGCCTTCTTCGGCCAGGTACTCCATATCCACGGCGACGGCGCCCGCTGATGTGCGGAATCCGAAGATCTCGTGCTTGTTGGGGTAGCGATCGTCCTCGTGCTGGACCGGGAAGATGCGGTCGCTGTCCGGTTCGTAGTAGCCGGAAAGCGGGTTGTAGTCGCCGTACGGGTCGTGCCGGTAGTTACGCACGTGGCCGGTATCGGTGGTGAGCACCTCGGTGTCCGGGTGGCGGTCGCGCCACTGCTCCCAGGTGGTCCAGATGACGCGGAACTCTTCGAGGCCGGCTCCCTTGTGCGGGCCGTTGATGGCGGCGCCCAGGATCTGCGGCCAGAAGCTGCTGGTGTCCCGGTCGAACATGATCAGGTTGCTGTTCACCAGCCGCCCGGAGACGCCCAGTTCCACGTTCCCGCGCTCGAATCCCAGGGCCGTGCCGGTCAGCGGGCAGTAGGTGACGGCCACGTTGTCCCCGCCGATGGTGTCGTTGACGATCTCGTGCCACACCAGGATGCGCTGCGGGTAGGCCCGCGCCTCGCCGTTACGGTAGACGCCGATCACCCGGTCCTCGGGCTCCAGGTACTCCGCGCCGCGCTCCGCCGACCAGAACTGCGGTTCGTCGATGGAGGGGATACCGTCCTTCGACGGTCC
>SLMR01000049.1 GCA_007133445.1 Aquisalimonas sp.
CTTCACGCAAGAATTCTCCTTGCCGGTCTACGATTCCGCCCAGGCCAACCGCCAGCACCTGCGCCGCGCAGTCGACCTCTTCGCCGAGTCTGGCTGGACGACTCAGGGCGGCCGGCTGGTCAATGACGCCGGCGAACAATTCATAACTGTGAGCGTGGGTCACCATGGGTTGCACAGTGAAGCCCGGATCATCAAGCTCCGACGGCGCTTGCTGGGCCATCTCGCGGGCTGCGGCCTCCACGGATTCCGGTGTCGCGAGATCCAGGCGTACGCCGCCCACGTCCGTCTTGTGTACAGCGCCGTCAGCCCTGAGCTTGACGACATAGGGGGCGGCCAGCGTCGCGGCGATCTCCCCGGCATGTTCGGGTGTGGAGGCCGGATGGGTCTCCACCACCGGGATGTCGAATGCGGCCAGAAGCTGCTTGGATAGATCTTCGGTGAGCCATTCGTCGCCGGCATCCTGCGCGCGTTGAATGATCACTCGCGCCTCGGTGATATCCGGTTCCGTGTCCTCGGGCAGCGGTCGCGGAGTCTCCAGCAGTTCCTCCTGATTGCGGCGGTACTCCAGCATCTGCATGAAGGCACGCGTTGCCAGCAGCGGTGTACGAAAGGTGGGTACGCCGTGGCCGCTCAGGTGCTCGCGCGCGATCGCCGCCGTGGCCTCACCAACCCAGCTGGTGAGCACCATGCGGTGGCGTCCCCAGCGCTGATCCTGCTCGGCAACACATCGTGCGACAGCGAGGGCAGCTTCCTCCGAATCGGCAATGGCGACCGGACAGTTGATCACCATCACGGCGTCCACTTCCGGCGCCTCCATGAGGACTTCCAGGCTGTCGGCATAGCGCTGGCCGGGGGCGTCACCGATGATGTCCACGGGGTTTTCCCGCGCCCAGCCTGAAGGCAGCACTGCGTCAAGTCGTGCCAGAGTATCCTCGCTGAGCTCGGCCAGCACACCGCCGTTGTCGAGATACACGTCCGTGGCCATCACGCCCATGCCGCCGCCGTTACTCAGGATGGCCATCCGTTCGCCGCCGGGTACGCCGCTCAGTGCCAGCGTTCCGGCAGCAGAGAAGAGGTCGTCGAGATTGTGTACCCGGAGCATACCTGCACGGCGGAACGCCGCGTCGTAGACACCGTCCGAGCTGGCGACGGCCCCGGTATGTGACTCCGCTGCACGCGCCGCTTCCACATGGCGGCCGCCCTTGATGACGATCACGGGTTTCATCCGCGCTGCGGCTCTGGCCGCCGACATGAACTTGCGGACATTGGTGATTACTTCCACGTGCAGCAGGATGGCGCTGGTCGTGCTGTCGGCAACGAGGTAGTCGAGCATGTCGCCGAAGTCCACGTCGCTCATGTCCCCCAGCGCCACGAGGTGGGAAAACCCCGTGCCGTGATTCGCAGCCCAGTCGATGATGGAGGTCATGATGGCGCCGGACTGCGTGACGAAGGCCACCCCGCCCGGGGTCGCGGCCATGTGGGACACGCTGGCGTTGAGACCGGCATTGGGAACGACGGCGCCCAGGCCGTTTGGGCCAAGAACCCGCATCAGGAACGGCCGTGCGGCATCGAGAATCCGTTGCCGCCATTCCGCCCCGGCGCGTCCGGGCTGGCCGCGGCTGATGACGATGGCGGCGCGCGTGCCCCGCTCACCCAGTTCGGTAATCAATCCAGGCACGGAATCGGCCGGCGTGCAGATCACCGCCAGGTCAGGGGTCACGGGCAAGGAGGCAACGTCGGGGTAGGCGAGGACGCCCTGAATCGAGCGATGCCGTGGGTGTACAGGCAGGATCGGGCCCTGGAAGCCGGAGTTGAAGAGGTTGCGTGCCAGGACCGCGCCGATGGAGCCCGGCTGTCGGCTTGCCCCCACGAGCGCCACGGACTGCGGCTGAAACAGCGCCGCCAGGTTGCGGGTACTCATTCGGCCCCTCCGTTGGTGCGTCTCATGGTTGTCTGTTCGGTCCAGGGGGAGGCGCCGGCTCCTTCGTGGTCAACGGTTGCGGAACGCGGGAGGCCGCTTGTCGATGAAGGCGTTCATCCCCTCGGTCCGATCCTCACTGGCGAAACAGCTATGGAACATGCGGCGCTCGAACAGCAGGCCACTGGACAAGGGCATCTCGAACGCCTGATTGATGGACTCCTTGATCAGCTGTGTACTCATCCTCGAGTGTGCCGCGATGGTCCGGGCGGTGGCCAGTGTGTCGCCATGGAGCTTGTCCGCGGTGGTGATGTAGGCCACCAGTCCGGCCTGCAGCGCTTCCTCGGCGTCCATGAAGCGGCCGGTGAGGCACAGTTCCATGGCACGCGCCTTACCCACCGCTCGGGCCATTCGCTGTGTACCGCCAGCGCCGGGCATGATCGCCAGTTTGACTTCGGGCTGGCCGAAGCGGGCGGTGTCCGCGGCGATGATGAAATCGCAGCTCATGGCCAACTCGCAGCCACCGCCCAGGCAGTAGCCCGAGACTGCAGCGATCACCGGTTTGCGGTATTCCTTGAGGACCGTCCAGCCGGATGCCGAGAACGGGAAATCATCGTAGACCGCATCGACGCAGCTCAGCTGCGCCATATCCTTGATGTCGGCTCCGGCGGCGAAGGCTTCCTCGCTCCCCGTGATGATGACCACGTTGATGCGTTCGTTCTCGGCGAACGTCTCGAGCGCCTGTCCCACTTCCTGCATCAACTCGCCGCACAGCGCGTTCATGGCCTCAGGCCGATGGAGCCTGATCTCGCCCACGTTGCCGTGGTCGGTCAGAACGATGTGTTGAGTGTTCATGCGTCGCCCTGTGTGTTGCGTTCCCGGCTCGCGAACAGAGGCTCGTAATCGGAGACCTGCAGTCGCGGACGATCCGGCTCCGGAGCATCCAGTGGCACCACTTCCACCATGGAAGCCTGGGAGCGACGGGTGAGTTCCTGGTAAGTCCGGGTGCCTTCCGACTTCCAGGCGATCTCGTCGTCGGTCAACGGTCGTCGGACGGTGGCAGGGCTGCCCACCGCCAGGTGCCGTGCGTCGATGCGGCTCTTTGCTTTGACGAAGGAGCAGGCCGCCACAATCGCCGATTCGCCGACCTCGGCGTTATCCATGACCACACTGTTCATGCCGATCATGGCGTTCTCGCCGATGTGGCAGCCGTGCAGGACGGCACCGTGGCCGATGTGGCCGTTGGCTTCGACGATGGTGTCGGTGCCGGGGAAGCCATGCATGACACAGGTGTCCTGAAGATTGCTGCCTGCCTCCAGGACCAGTCGTCCGAAGTCCCCGCGCAATGCGGCGCAGGGACCCACATAGACACCCGCGCGGATGATCACGTCCCCGATCAGCACGGCGGTGGGATGCACGAAGGCCTCCGGGTGGATGACTGGCCGGATTCCGTCAATGGCATAGCTGGGCATGCTGGCTTCTCCCGGGTTGCTTGCTCAGGCGGCGTGACGGCGCGTCTGCACCACCCGGAAACGGTTGGCAACGAAGGCCGCATCACAGAGCGCCGCGTTCGCGGCCGGGTTCGCACCCGTCCCGTGGTAGTCGCTAAACGCCGCGGTCTGATTCACGAACACTCCGCCGAGCAGGTTCTCGGACAGCGAGACGCCTGCGTCCAGCGCCGCCTCCCGCATCGCGTCCAGGACCTGGTCGCTGGTGCTGTAAACAGCCCACGTCATCGCCCCCTTGCTGCGGGCCAGCCGTCGGGCGCGTTCGATGCTGTCACTGGTGCAGTCGGTGGCGATGAGCAATGAGATGGGCCCGAACAGCTCGCGCTGGTAGGCATTCTCGTCGCTGGCATCCACCGCCAGCATCAAGGGCGTGTGGACGCGGGCGCCCTCGAACTGCGGGTGTTCCCGGGTTTCCGAGTCCAGCACCACACGCCCCAGCTTCCTCGACTCCTCGATGCGCGCTGCCGTCACCGGCGCCTGAATGGCACCCAGCACGGCGGTAGCGCGGTCGTTGTCGGAGAGGAACTTGGTTACGCCATCCGCCAGTGCCTGCGCCACGTCGTCAAAACTCAGGTGCCCCTGGTCGGTGTCGATGCCGTCCCGCGGGATGAACAGGTTCTGGGGTGTGGTGCACATCTGCCCGGAGTACAGGCTGAGCGAGAACGCCAGGTTCTGGCACATGGCCTTGAGGTTGTCGGTGGAGTCGATGACGATGCCGTTGACCCCCGCCTTCTCCGTATACACCTGCGCGTGGTGACAGTTCTGCTCCAGCCATTCGCCGAAGCCCGAGCTGCCGGTGAAGTCAATCACCTGGATGCGCTCGTCCAGCGCCAGTTCCTTGGTCACAGGTGCCTCGGCCGTGTCGGCCACCATGGAGACAAGCCACGGATCGAAACCGGCCTCCTTCAGGACCTCCTGGCAGACCTCGACGGTGATGGCCAGGGGCAGAATGGTCTGCGGATGCGGCTTCACCACAACCGGGTTCCCGGTGGCAAGGCTGGCGAACAGCCCCGGATAGCCGTTCCAGGTGGGGAAAGTCGAGACGCCGATCATCAGCGCCAGACCACGAGGGACGATGTGGAAGTCCTTGTCCATCTCCAGCGGGTCCCGCTTGCCCTGAGGCTTGGTCCAGTGGGTCTGACTCGGGTGCCGGGTCATGGCCTCATACGCATACGCAACGGCCTCCAGGCCGCGATCCTGGGCGTGGGTGCCGCCGGCCTGGAACGCCATCGGGAAGGCCTGGCCGGTGGTATGCATCACGGCATGGGCGAGTTCGAAGCTACGCTTGTTCAGCCGCTCGAGGATTTCCACGCAGACTCCCGCACGCTCCTGCGGTCCTGCATCACGCCAGGCCTTGAGCGACTTTTCCATTGCCGGTAGCAACTGCTGTGTGTCCACCTGCGGGTAACGGATCCCCAGGTCGAATCCATAGGGGGAACGCTCGGCGCCGATTTCTCCGGTGATCCCGGGCATCTCCAGCTGGAAAGGTTGGTTCAGTCGTGCCTTGAAGGCCGCTTCGCCGGCGGCAGGTGCTTCCTCACCGTAAACCTTGCCGCTGGGGGCTTCGGGGTAGGGGCTCCAGAACTCCCGCGTTCGGCTCGCCTCTACGGCCTTCTCGAGGGTGTCCCGGTGTTTGTCGAAATAGGGCTGGGTCATTTGCTCCTCCCAAGGGGCTGTTTGCCGGTCCGGGCATTAACGGCTCCGGTCGAGTAAGTAATCATCCGTGGCGCGCAGCATGCGCGTCGGATGTGTCAGGTCATGGCAGACTTTCGGAGCATGCGCGCTCAGACGTTAAGGCCTATGCATGGCAGGTGGTTAAAGGTCGCTCGGCACCTGATCGTTATGCAGGCCAGTCCGGACTCCGCCGCTCGTCATTTTTATTGTGATACATAAGCGCTTCATGTCAACGACAAACTTGTAACACATTAGGTGGTACGCTATGGTTCCTTCCATGTCGATAAGAAAGGGAATCGCAGCCATTCCCCGGAGGAGGACCCGTGTCATTTGAAACCATTGAGTTTTCACTGCAGTCGGGCATCGCCCGTCTGGTGCTGAATCGCCCGGATAACCTGAACAGCTTCAACGTCACCATGCACGACGAGATGCGGCAGGCAATGGATGAGTTGGAGGCGTCCGAAGGGGTGCGGGTCCTGCTGCTCTCCGCGCGTGGCCGTGCGTTCTGTGCTGGCCAGGATTTGTCGGATCGCAGTGTGGCGCCCGGGGATCAGGTGCCTGATCTCGGCGAATCACTGGAGATGCGATACAACCCCCTGATTCGACGCTTGCGGGCGCTGCCCCTG
Organism: Aquisalimonas sp.; assembly: GCA_007133445.1. The sequence continues at coordinate 5,727 of SLMR01000049.1, forward strand.
CCCGTGGTCTGTGCCGTGAATGGTGTTGCCGCGGGCGCAGGTGCGAATCTGGCCCTTGCATGTGACATCGTGCTCGCTGCGCGCTCGGCGAAGTTCGTGCAGGTGTTCTGCAATATCGGGCTGGTGCCGGATTCCGGAGGAACCTGGCATCTACCACGGCTGGTCGGGCATGCACGAGCGACCGCGTTGGCGATGCTCGGGGACAAGGTTTCAGCCGAGCAGGCAGAAAACTGGGGCATGATCTGGCGGGCGGTTGATGACGATGCGCTGGGTGATGAAGCGGAGACATTGCTGAATCATTTCGCGCAACAACCCACTAGAGGGCTGGCGAACATCAAGAGGGCGCTGGCTGCCTCCTGGGACAACTCGCTGGACCAGCAGCTTGATCTGGAGCGGGATCTGCAGCGCGACAGCGGCAGGACTGCGGACTATCGCGAGGGTGTCACCGCCTTCATGGAAAAGCGTAAGCCGGTGTTCACCGGCCGTTAGCCCCATGCCCACGGAGCGCAACATGTCTGAGGAGAAAGTAGCAGAGCGCATCGCTCCCGAGCAGATGGCGAAACGGTGTGCCCAGGCCATGTGGGAGGACGATCATGCCTCCCAGGCGATGGGGATGCGGATTGTTGAGGTCGCGCCGAAGTATGCCCGGCTCGCCATGCCTGTCCGAAGGGACATGCTTAATGGCCACGCGAATTGCCACGGTGGCTTTATTTTCACCCTGGCGGACTCGAGCTTCGCGTTCGCGTGCAACTGGTCCAACCGCCTGACCGTTGCCTCCAGCGGCACGATCGAATTTCTCGCTCCGGCCCGCGAGGGCGACGTGCTTACGGCGACGGCGGAGGAGCGTAGCCGGGCCGGGCGCACCGGCGTCTACGACGCAACTGTCACCAATCAGCGGGGTGACCTCGTGGCGTTGTTCCGCGGCCGCTCCTACGCGGTCCCCGGCGAGTTGATACCGGGCCTCGAGCTGGACGAGTCTTGATTTTAATGGCGCTGGAGAGCGCCAGGGTTGGAGGAGAAGTACATCATGAATGCGGTTAAACTGGCCAACGGCCTCCTGGAATCGGTGGAGACTTGTAGCACGGACGAGTTGCGCGCGTTGCAGTTGCAGCGCCTGCGCTGGACTCTGAACCATGCCTACAAGAACGTTCCCTTCTATCGGGAAAGCTTTGACGCGGCCGGGGTGCATCCGTCGGATCTGGAGACGCTTGAGGACCTGGCGAAGTTTCCATTCACGTTGAAGAGTGATTTGCGGGACAATTACCCGTTCGGCATGGTGGCCACGCCCATGGAGGATGTGGTGCGAATCCACGCATCCAGTGGCACGACCGGGCGCCCTACCGTGGTGACTTACACCCAGAATGACATCGACATGTGGTCCGACCTGGTGGCCCGCTCCCTGCGTGCCGCCGGGGTGACATCCAGCGATATCGTTCAGGTGTCCTACGGTTACGGCCTGTTCACCGGTGGTCTGGGGGCGCATTACGGCGCCGAACGCCTCGGTTGCGCGGTAATCCCCATGTCAGGCGGGCAGACCGAGAAGCAGGTTCAGTTGATCCGGGACTTTCAGCCTACGGCCATCATGGTGACGCCGTCCTACATGCTGAACATCGCGGACGAGTTCGAGCGCCAGGGGTTGGATCCCCGCAAGTCCTCGTTGCGCGTTGGCATTTTTGGCGCCGAGCCCTGGACCAATGCCATGCGCGAGGAAATCGAGGAGCGCATGGGCATCGACGCGGTGGACATCTACGGCCTGTCGGAAGTCATGGGCCCCGGTGTTGCCCAGGAGTGCCTGGAGACCAAGGACGGGCCCACCATCTGGGAGGACTTCTTCTTACCCGAGATCATCGACCCGGACACCGGAGAGGTGCTCCCGGACGGGGAGGAGGGGGAGCTGGTGTTCACCAGTCTGGCCAAGGAGGCCTTCCCGATCATCCGGTACCGAAGCCGGGATCTCAGTCGTCTCCTGCCAGGCACGGCCCGCACCATGCGGCGCATGGATCGGATTACCGGCCGTAGCGATGACATGCTGATCATTCGCGGGGTCAACGTTTTCCCGTCCCAGATCGAGGAGCGCATATGCGCCCACGGCGGCCTTGCGCCGCATTACCAGCTCGAAGTCAGCCGCGACGGTAATGTGGACAAGCTTGCGGTCAAGGTTGAACCCCAGCCATCCAGGGGCCAGCTGACGGAGACGGACAGGAAAGCGCTCGGGCAGGAGTTGGCGCAATCCATCAAGTCGTACGTTGGGGTCACCGCTGCAATCGAAATCGTGAATGTCGGGGATGTCGAGCGTTCCCAGGGCAAGGCAAAACGGGTGGTGGATCTGCGGCCAAAGGCTTGAATCATGGCTGATTGTACGTCCTGCCGCGCGGGGTGTGTTAACGTGCGGCCGCCCGGCGGCAACGGTAAGGTGACATTACGGGACAGCCATGTCGACTAAGAAGACTGTGAGTGAACTGGTAGAGCGTTTGACCGTGGAGCGTCCCGTCCGCGCAAGATCGCTGATTATCACCGTTTACGGCGATGCCATTGCGCCCCGTGGCGGGACGGTATGGCTCGGCAGTCTCATCGAATTGCTCGAACCGCTGGGCCTGAGTGATCGGTTGGTGCGGACCTCGGTGAATCGTCTGTCCAAGGAGGGCTGGTTGACGTCCACGCAGATCGGCCGCCGCAGCTACTACAGTCTTACCCGCCGTGGTTGGCGAAGTTTCGAGAAGGCCTATCAGCGGGTTTACCACGAGCCCCATCGGGAGTGGGACGGTGAATGGATGCTCGTCCTGACGTCCGGCGTCGCCCCTGCCGAGCGTGAGTCCTTGCGTCGGGAGCTTGGCAATCTAGGGTTTGGTGTTCTCGCGCCCGGCGTCCTCGCTCACCCGCTACCACCCCGGGAAGCCGTGACAGCGACGCTACAGGACCTGGAGCTGTCCGAAGACGTCATTGTCATGCGGGCTCAACACGAGGGGTTGCCGACTTCCGGGCCTATGAACCGGCTTGTCCGTGAGGTCTGGAGCCTCGATGAGCTGAGCAAGCAGTATGCGCTGTTCCTGGATCATTTCCGGCCGGTCTGGAGGGCGATGAGCTCGGCCAAACGCCTGGATCCACGGCACTGCTTCCTGGTGCGCACGCTGTTGATCCACGAGATCCGTCGCCTGCTGCTGCGTGATCCGCAGCTGCCGGAGGACGTGCTTCCGGCCGATTGGAGCGGTTCCTCCGCTCGCCTCCTGTGCCGGAACCTGTACCGCCTGACCTTCCGCCAGGCCGAGTCCCATCTGAGTCGCACACTGCGA
>SLMR01000050.1 GCA_007133445.1 Aquisalimonas sp.
CCGTCCGATGCCCCTGGAGCGGCTCCATGTGCACCTGGGAATCAACACCCGTCATGCGTTCTAGGGCGGGCAGAATCCTGGGCCATCTGGCATTGCTCGCCGCCGCGGCAGGCCTGGCCACCGCGGTACAGGCAGAGACACTGATCCGGTTCCAGCCCCCGGAATCTGAGGACGACCAGCGTGACGACTACGTTATCCAGGTGCTGGAGCTGGCGCTGGAACAGACCCGGGACGACTTCGGCCCTGCCAGCCTCCACCAGATCGGCCTGAGAATGACGCAGGACCGGGCCGTGCGTGAGATGCGCAACGGCCGCTACATCGACGTGCTGTGGATGATGACCAGCGCCGAACGCGAAGACGAGCTGATCCCGGTCCGGATCCCGTTGGCCGGCGGCCTGCTTGGTGTCCGGGTGCCGGTGGTGCGCGGTGGTGATACGCAGTTTTTCGCGACCGTGCGCGAAGTGTCCGACCTGCGACCGTACGTCGCCGGACAGGGCCATGATTGGCCTGATACCCGAGTTCTTCGCCACAACGGCCTCGAGGTCATGACTGCCACGGGTTACCACAGCCTTTTCCGCATGCTGGAGCGCGGGCGCTTCGACTACCTGCCGCGGAGCATCATGGAACTCACCGCCGAGCAACCCCTGTACGAACGGTTCGGGCTTCAACCGCACAAGGACCTATTGCTGGTCTACCACGCGCCCAACTACTTTTTCGTCTCCCGTGATCACGAGGCCCTGGCACTGCGCCTGGAGACCGGCCTGGAACGCGCCATCGACGATGGCAGCCTGCAAGAGCTCATGCGCGAGCATCCCGCCACACGGGATGCCCTGGCCTTTCTGGAAACGGAGCAGCCCCGCCTGGTCCCCCTGGACAACCCCGTCCTGCCGGAGCACACGCCAACGGAACGCCGGGAACTGTGGGTGGACGCACTCTTCGACGCCATGAGGCAGCATCAGCACGAGTACGCTATTCCCCGTGACGCCCGCTGAACCGCGGGAATGCCTTCCAGTGTCGATCGCGCGCCCGACCTGCGGCGGTGCCCGCTCGGACGAACACCTCCTCCGCGGACACCTCCTCCGCGGAGCTGCTCCGGGCCAGCTCGGCCGGAACGCCATCCGCGCCCGCATGGCCGAACGTGACCACCAGGTGATCGACGTTGGTGGCCTTCCCCGCGAGCACCAGTTGCTCGCCGGCGTCACACTCCGCCGACCATCGTTTGGGAGCGTTACCGTGCACCACAATCTGTTACCCGCGGTAACACTGAGTGCAGACGCGAATCGGCCAACCACCCGGGAAATAAAGGAACGAACGCATGGCACCAGTTATGCATGCGCCATACCGGCGCCTATTATTCCGAGGCCAACGTGACCGACAACACCAACAACGACAGAACACCGGAGGAGATCGGCGACGACGTCTCGCCGGTGGTGGATTTTCTCCGCCGCCACCCGCCCTTCGACCGCATGGAGCGGGACGTCGTCCGCGACATGGTGCTGCGTCTGGAGTGGGTCCATTACCCGCAGGGCAGCATCATCGCCGACCCGGACCGCGGCCCGGCTTCGCGACTGTTCATCATTCATCGCGGCCGTGTACGCGGGGGAAATCCCGCCGCGACGAACGAGGCCGACCGCGACTCCTGGGAGCTGCTCCCCGGCGAATGCTTCCCGGTAGGCGCCCTGCTGGCCCGGAGGCCCGTGCGCACCGTCCACGAAGCGCTCGAAGATACGGACTGCCTGGAGCTGGAACTCGCTGATTTCACCAACTTGCTGGAGACATCAACGGCGTTCAACGAGTTCTGTACGCACCGCCTGTCCACGCTGCTGAGCAGCATGCAGCGGGAGCTGCAGGCGGACGCCATTCGCGGCCTGGGACAGGACACATCCCTCAATATCCCCCTCGGCTCCCGCTTGCGTCGCTCACCGGTGGTCTGTGGTGCCGAGACCTCGGTGGGCGAGGCGCTCCAGTCCATGAACGCCGAACACGTGGGTAGCATCGTCGTCACCGACGGCTCGCAGCGACCCGTGGGGGTGTTCACGCTGCGTGACCTGCTAGCGCGCGTATCACTCCCGGGGCTCAGCCTCGATACGCGCATGGACGCTGTGATGACGCCGGACCCGGTCTGCCTGCCACGTTCGGCGTTCGCGTTCGAAGCCGCCATGCTGATGGCGCAGCACACCATCCATCACGTGTGCGTTGTGGACCGCGGACGGCTGGTGGGGGTGATCTCCGAGCGCGATCTGTTCTCGATGCAACGGGTGGGGCTGGTCAACCTCTCAAAGGCCGTGACGCGGGCCGACAGCGTCGCCGATCTGGCGCGACTGCGCCCCGACATCCATCAACTGGTGGATCAGTTCCTGGCTCAGGGCGTGCGGGTGGCCCAGATCACCCAGATGATCACCATGATCAACGATCAGATCACCCGGCGTCTGATCGAACTGCATCTGCGCGACACCGACGACCTGCCACCCATCCAGTTCTCCTGGGTGGCCTTCGGCAGCGAGGCACGCAAGGAGCAGACGCTCAAGACTGATCAGGACAACGGCGCGATCTTCCGCACCCCGGACGGCATGACCCCCGACGAGGTCAGGGCCGCGCTGACCCCGGTCTTCCGGCGCATCAACGAGGCGCTCGACCAGTGCGGCTACCCGCTTTGCCAGGGCAACATCATGGCAAGCAATCCGGACTGCTGCCTGAGCGTCGAGGAGTGGCAGCAGCGGTTTACCCGCTGGATCGACCAGGGCACCCCGGAACACCTTCTCCAGGCCTCCATCTTTTTCGATTTCCGCACCATCGACGGCGAATCCGATGACGTGGAAGAACTGCGTTACTGGCTGCTGGATCGTACGGCGCGCAACAGCCGGTTCCGCCGCCAGATGGCGGCCAACGCCCTGCAGTTCCGCCCACCTCTGGGCCTGTTCCGGTCTTTCCGGGTGAGTTCTCACGGAGAGCACCGGAACACGCTGGACCTGAAGCTCAACGGGGTGACCCCGTTCGTCGACACGGCACGACTGTTCTCGCTGGCGCACCGTCTGCCGGCGACCAACACCCTGGCACGGTTGCGCAGTGCAGCCGATGCCCGCGTCCTGGATCCGGGTGATGTGGATGCCTGGTCGGACGCCTATGATTACATTCAGATGCTGCGCATGCGCATCAATCAGCAACAGCGGGCCGCAGGGGAACCGCTCAGCAATCGCGTGGACCCCAACGCCCTCAACGATCTCGATCGACGCGTCCTCAAGGAGGCGTTCCGAGAAGCACGGCAATTGCAGCAAAGGCTGGAAAGCATTTATCAGCTCTAGAGCAGGCGATTGACGAATCGCAAAACGGAGGAGAAACCATGTCTGACAATCAAGACGAGCGAGCAACAGCGCGCGCCGAATACTGGCGGCGCAACATCAAGGTTATCGGGATACTGCTGGCCATCTGGGCCACGGTCTCCCTGGTCCTCGGCATCCTTCTGGGGCCGGCCCTGAACGAGATCGGGTCCGTCGGTGGCTATCCCCTGGGCTTCTTCATTGCCCAGCAGGGATCCATCTACGTCTTCCTCGCGCTGATCTTCTTCTACGCGTGGTACATGAACCGACTCGACCGTGAATTCGGCGTCGAAGAATAAGAAACCCGAGGGGGACTGATCGATGGATGCACAACAGTTACTGAACCTCTCCATTGTGGGCGTGACGTTCGCGATCTACATCGCGATCGCCATCTGGGCCCGCACGGGGAGCACATCCGAGTTCTACGTCGCCGGCAAGGGGGTCAACCCGGTCGCCAACGGCATGGCCACCGCGGCGGACTGGATGTCCGCGGCCAGCTTCATCTCCATGGCCGGCCTGATCGCCTTCCTGGGGTACTCCGGGGGCGCCTATCTGATGGGCTGGACCGGCGGCTACGTGCTCATGGCCCTGCTGCTGGCTCCCTACCTGCGCAAGTTCGGCAAGTTCACGGTGCCCGAGTTCATCGGTGACCGCTTCTACAGCCAGACCGCGCGCGTCGTGGCGGTGATCTGCCTGCTGGCCATGTCCATCACCTACGTCATTGGCCAGATGCGCGGTGTCGGCATCGCCTTCTCCAACATCCTGGAGATTCCGCTGGAGTGGGGCCTGCTCTCGGGCATGGCGGTGGTTTTCGTCTACTGCGTGTTCGGCGGCATGAAGGGCATCACCTACACCCAGATCGCCCAGTACGTGATCATGATCTTCGCGTATACGGTGCCGGCGGTGTTCATCTCGCTCACCATCACCGGCGTTCCGATTCCGCAGATCGGCCTCGGCTCCGCGACCGCAGGCGGCGGTGGAGAACACCTGATCACCGCTCTGGACAAGACTCTGGTGGAGATCGGCTTCGCGCCCTACAGCGAACTGGCGACCATGAGCATGACCAACATGTTCCTGCTCACGCTCTCGCTGATGATCGGTACCGCCGGCCTGCCCCACGTCATCATCCGCTTCTTCACCGTACCGAAGATGGCGGACGCCCGTAGGTCAGCGGGTTGGGCGCTGTTCTTCATCGCCATTCTCTACACCACCGCCCCTGCGGTGGGTGCCATGGCCATGTGGAACACCTTGAACACGGTGATCGACGAACCCACGGAAATCTGGGATAACCGTGAGCGGCTTGCCGAGCCCGGGGCCTGGCTGGCGTACGAGGATCAGCCGGCCTGGATGGAACACTGGGGTGGTACCGGTCTGCTGTCCATTGAGGACAAGAACGAGGACGGGCATCTCCAGTACTACAACGAGGACGACGAGGAGATGGCCGCGTTCGCCGAAGAGCACGGCTGGGAAGGCTCCGAACTCGATGTTGACCGCGACATAATCGTCCTGGCCAACCCGCAGATTGCCGGGCTGCATCCGATCGTGATCGCCCTGGTGGCGGCCGGCGGTATCGCCGCGGCCCTGTCCACGGCGGCCGGTCTGTTGCTCGCCATCTCGTCGGCCATCTCCCACGACCTGCTCAAGGGCGTGTTCCGACCGGACATCAGCGAGAAGGGCGAAATGCGGGCAGCGCGCATCAGCATGGCCGTGGCCATCCTGTTCGCCGGCTACCTCGGGTTGAATCCACCAGGCTTCGCAGCGGAAGTGGTGGCATTGGCGTTCGGCCTGGCGGCGTCCAGCATCTTCCCGGTGCTGATCATGGGCGTGTTCTTCAAGCAGATGAACCGCGAAGGCGCCATCGCCGGCATGCTGGCCGGGCTGATCACCACCCTGGTGTACATCTTCACGTACAAGGGCTGGTTCTTCTTCCCGGACTTCCCGGCCTTCATGACGCTGCCCGACACCGCTGACTACTGGCTCTTCGGAATCAACCCGACGAGCTTCGGTGCCATCGGTGCCCTGTTCAACTTCGCTGCGGCGTTCATCGTCTCGAAGATGACCGCACCGCCGCCGAAGGAGATTCAGGACCTTGTGGAGAACGTCCGCGTGCCGCGCTACTGAGGCGGCCCCGGACACCGGGTCCCGTCGCGGGGTGTTACGATCAGGAATCGAGCACTCCGCGCCGGGCCCGGAACCGCTTGCAGAAGGCCCGCTGATGCGGGCCTTTTTTCGTCCGGTGTCCGGGAAAACCGCCGCATGGCCAACCCACTTGCGTACCTGAAGAACTGCGGCTCCGTCGACGAAGTTGCGGAGGCAGCCACCACCGCCCTGCCGGCGCTTCAGGAGCGCTGCATGACCGCCGGTGTTGCCGGGCATCAGAGCGGACTTGTCATGTCCGATGCGGTGGATGCGCTGACCCGGCGCCTGCTCGAGCTGGGAGAAGCCACTCTGGGCGATGCGCCCGGTCCCTTTGCCTGGCTCGCATGCGGGTCCCAGGGGCGCTGCGAACAGAGCCTCCACACGGACCAGGACAACGCCATCATCTACGCCGACGACCTCCCGGCCGGTGCCGACGCCTGGTTTGCCCGCCTGGGTGAATTTGTAACACACGGGCTCGCGCAGTGCGGCATCGAACACTGCCCGGGCGGCGTTGGTCCGGATCATGCCGACTGGCGCGGCCCGCAGTCCGAGTGGCACACCGCGTTCCGGCAGGTCATCCGCGTTCCCGAAACACGTAGCGTTATGCTGGCGTCCCATTACTTCGACCTGCGCACGATCCACGGGGATGCCTCGTTGCTGTCCGCGATCCGCCGCGAGGCGTTGCCGGAAGCCGCCAACAACCGTCTTTTCATAGCCAAGGTCAAGCAGAATGCGCTGCGCGCGCAGGCGGGCATTGGACCATGGAGTTTATGGCGCACCCCTCTCCTGGGGGCACATCGGCGCACCCTGCGCCTGAAGCAGCAGAGATTGATCCCGCTCTCACAGCTTGCCCTGGCCCACGCGCTTGAGGCCGGCAGCCCGGCGCTGAACACGGGGCATCGGCTTCAGGCAGCCGTGGCAGCAGGCCGCTTGACGCCAACACAGTGCCGCGATCTGCTGCGCGCCCGCGACACCGTTCTCGGGCTGCGTAACCGGGCGATACTCGACCAGCATGCTGGCGGACGGCCGCTGACCAACCGGGTTGCGCTGGACGAACTCTCGCGCCTGGAGCGCGCCCACCTGCGCTCATCCCTGACCGTGATCCGCGACGCCCAGTCCGCCCTCGCACGCGACGTTTCGTGACATAGCCAGCGGCTGCGCAACAGGTGTAGCCTCGAGGAAGGCAACAACGGACAGCAACGCATGCGCGGGCCGATCGAACTGTTCCGACGGAAGGTCGGGGACATCATGCACCCGGCACGGGTGCGCGTGACTCCGGAAACCACCTGTTCCGACGTCGCGCGCCGCCTTATCGAGCACGGGCAGCGGTTCGCCGTAATCACCGACGAGCGGCGGATTCGCGGCGTGATCGGGAGTGACGACCTGCTGCCGATACTGGCAGGGAACCTCCCGACGACGACCCCCGTGCGCGAATGCCTGCCCGCCGGAGCACCAGTGATGGTCCGGCGCGGAACAACGCTTTACCGCGCCCTCGGCCTGTTACAGGCCCGGCAAAGACCGGCGGCGGCCGTAGTCACGCCGGATGGCCTGCTATGCGGTGTCATTCACGTCGAGGACTGCCTGCGTACCGGATGTGGCGGGATAACCGCGGACCTGGAGGCGCTGGTCGCCAGCGGCAACGCGACAGCCCTGGCGACAGCGCGCCGCGGGCAGCCAGCACTGATCCACAAGCTACTGAGCAATGGCGCCGACGGCCGTGCACTGCAGCAGGTGGTCGGGCGCCTGAACGACGATCTTCACCGGGACATCACCACCCTTGCGCAGGACTCCATGGACCAGGACGGCTGGGGATCACCGCCCTACCCATTCGCACTGATTCTCATGGGCTCCGCGGGCCGGCGCGAAAGCTTTCTGGACCCGGACCAGGACAACGGCCTGGTCATCGCCGACTATCCGGACAGCGAACACGGCTCGGTGGATCGGTACTTCAGCGAACTGGCCGCGCGCATTACCCGCATGCTGGACCAGTGCGGAATCCCCCTGTGCCCCGGCAACGTCATGGCCACCAATCCACTGTGGCGTAAGACCCTGTCCCAGTGGCGGGAGCAGGTGCGCACCTGGCTGCGGCGCCGGTCACCGCAAGGGTTTCTCAACAGCAACATCCTGCTGGATTGCCGCGGCGTCGCCGGGGACACGGCCCTTTCGCGCGCGATGCGGGCGGATCTCATCGGACAGTTGTCGTCATCTGCGAGCTTCGTCCGCTCGCTGACCCTGAACGACTCAATACGCGACGTGGGGCTGGACTGGCTGGACCGTCTCGTAACTGACGCCGAAGGCAGCAGCCATGCCGGGGAAACCGACCTGAAACGCCACGGCATCATGCCCATTGTCGAAGTGGCACGGCTGTACAGCCTGGCGCAGGGACTTGAAGCCACATCCACACCGGAACGACTGGACGCACTGGAAGCAGCAGGCGCAGTTTCCGCCGACGATGCGGCGGCATTAAAGGAAGCGCACGCTTTCATGGCCACCTTGCTGTTCCGGCATCAGATGCGGGAGTGGGAGGCAGGCCGTCCGCTGGACAAACACCTTGCGCCGGAGGCCCTGAACCGCGGCGAACGCGAGGGATTGATCCGCAGCCTGAAGACATCCCGGAGCATGGTGCGCCAGCTCACCCGCGATCTGGTGGGCAGCGTGGACGTCGCCTAGTTCGTTTCATCCTCGCGGGAACGCCGGACGCTGAGCAGGACGAAGCGCACGTTATAGAGCAGCCCCATCAGCAACGCCAACGCGCCCGTGACAATGAATACCGGGAACAGCCAGGTCACCGCCATCAGCTGACTGATCCACAGTGACGCAATGCTGATCACCACCATGGGAATACCGATCTTCATCATCAGCCGCAGCCAGCCGTCGTCGGTTACCTTGCTCGCCTGCTCCTGATTGGCCATGAATCGCCTCGCTGAAAGCCCAGTGACAAAGGGCATGGTACGCATCAATACACCCCCGTTGCCAGGCTGTCGGCGCCCGCGCCACATGCCTGAAATCGCCCATGGCGTGTGGTAGTTTCTGAAGCATGAACCCACGCCAGCAAGTCACTCTTGTCACCGCGATCCTCGCGGCAATCAGCGCGGTGCTCGTCGCCGGCACCATCGTCGCCATGGCGCCGCCCGATACCGGCGGTCTCGTGGCCTTGGCGGCAACGGCTGGTCTGCTGGCGGGCGCGATGATCGTAGTGGCCGGAGTTATCGTCGACCGGCTCATCATGCGACCCTCACGGAAACTGGTGCGCGGCATCCGCACCCTGCTGGAGTCGCGCTCGCCGGACCAGGGGCTGACCATGCCCCGTTTTCATGCCCTGGGCAGCCTGCCAGCGGCCACCGATGAACTCGCGTCCGCACTGAAGACCTCCCGCCGGGAGATCCGCCAGGCCACCGAGGCCGCCACGGCGAGGGTGGAGGAACAGAAGACCTGGCTGGAGGTAATTCTCCAGAGCCTCAGTGAAGGCGTCGTTGTGTGTAACCGGCGTCATCAGATCCTGCTCTACAACAACGCAGCCGTCTCCATCCTCGGTCAG
>SLMR01000066.1 GCA_007133445.1 Aquisalimonas sp.
GCGCGGAAGTTCATGGATATTGTCCGCAATCTGCCGGAGGGAGCTGGGGTCAGTCTGGCGGTGGATGGTGATCGGTGTGTGGTGACCGCGGAGCGGAGTCGATTCACCTTGTCCACGCTGCCGGCAGCCGAGTTTCCCACCGTCGAGGATATCGGCGAGACGCATCCGCTGGTGTTGCCGCAGCAGGACCTGCGTGAGCTGATCGACAAGACTCATTTCTCCATGGCCTTGCAGGATGTCCGCTACTACCTGAACGGTTTGCTGCTGGAACTGGAGCCGGGGCTGCTCCGTGCGGTTGCCACGGATGGACACCGTCTGGCGCTGGGTGAGATCAAGGGCGATGTCAGTGGTCAGGAGCAGCAGCAGGTCATCGTGCCGCGCAAGGGCGTCCAGGAGCTGCTGCGGTTGCTGGACGATACGGAAGAACACGTGCGCATCGAACTGGGCAGTAATCACATCCGGGTAACGCTGCCACATTTGCGGTTCACGTCGAAACTGATCGATGGTCGCTTCCCGGACTATCAGCGCGTGATTCCCACTGTTGACGACCGCATCATGGAGACGGAGAGGGACACGCTCCGGCAGGCGCTTGTGAGGGCGTCGATTCTGTCCAACGAGAAGTACCGCGGCGTTCGTTTCGTGTTGAATCCCGGGGAACTGCGGATTCAGTCCAATAATCCGGAGCAGGAACAGGCCGACGAGGAACTGGCCGTGGAATACACGGCCGAGGGCATGGAAGTGGGGTTCAATGCCAGTTACCTGCTGGATGCGCTGGGAGCCATCGATGGCGTCAAGGTCCGCATGGGGCTGGTGGATTCGAGCAGTAGTACCATCCTGGAGGATCCGGAAGATGGCCGGTTCCGGTACGTCGTCATGCCGATGCGGCTGTAGGACGATCCAGCAGGACGTCGCGCGTTTGAAGGCCGATCCGGACCAGGCAGCTGGACCAGGGAGCGGGCGTCGGTGGCGCTGCGGTACCTGAGTGTGGCAGGACTCCGCAATCTTGCGGAGGCACGGCTCGACTTCGATGCCCAATGCAATGTCATTGTTGGCAAGAACGCGGCCGGGAAAACCAGCCTGCTTGAGGCAATCCATGTGCTTGCCCGCGCGCGCAGTTTCCGGGCCACGCGTCTGGATCGTGTGCGCCGTGATGGCCGGGCCGCGTTACGCGTTCACGGCGAGGTTCGCGACAGGATGCAGTCGCACCGTATTGGCGTTGGGCGCGATGACGACGGTACGCGGGTTCGCGTGGATGGTGCGGATGCTCGGGGATTGTCAGAACTTGCACGGCTCGTTCCCATCCAGGTGCTCAATACGGAGAGCCAGCGTCTGCTTCAGGATGGCCCGGAGACTCGACGCAGTTTCATGAACTGGACGCTGTTCCACGTGGAACACGATTTCCATGCCACTTGGCGTCGGTTCGATCGCGCATTGAGGCAGCGCAATGCTGCCTTGCGCGAGGGCCAGGACCGCCTCGCGGCATCACTGGAACCGGAGTTTGTCGCCAGTGGCGAATCCATTGATGGTATGCGCCGGCGGATGCTGGACGCGCTGGAGTCGAGAGTCCAGGTGCGGCTCGATGAATGGCTGGGTGATGTGAGTGTAAGGTTCCGTTACCGCCAAGGCTGGGCTCGGGACAAGGGGTTAACGGAAGCCCTGGCGGATCAGAAGATGTCCGAGCAGACCATGGGCTACACCATGGTGGGTCCGCAACGGGCGGAACTGCAGATCCTGGCTGAGGGCATGGATGCGCGCGATCGACTTTCCCGGGGTCAGCAGAAGGTCCTGGTGATCGCCATGCTACTGGCTCAGGCTGATGTGATCGCGGCGACGGATGGTCCCAGCCCCGTGTTCCTCGTGGACGATCTGGCGGCTGAGCTGGATGCCGGGTATCGGGAAGGGGTGGTGACCAGCCTGCTTGGCGGGACGGGACAGTGTTTTTTCACGGCTATTGACGCCGACACCCTGCCGGTTAGTGGTGGCCGGACGTTCCACGTGGAACAGGGGCGCGTTACAGAAATGATATACTAGCCCTCTGTCCCCGGATTGGGTGACATAGCGTTCCCACGGTACCTTGGGTGTGGCAAAGCCTATGCCTGGTGGCAACGGCGTGAACAACCGCTGGCCAGGCCTAACCCGGGAAGAGACACTCGCGCGCCCCTGACAGCCTACCGTCCGGGTCGTTGCGTATTGTGATTGATTAGACCGACCAATTAAGGGATTCAGCATGAGCTCCGACCCCACCTACGACTCCGAGAGCATCAAGGTCCTTCGAGGACTGGACGCCGTTCGAAAGCGTCCCGGCATGTACATCGGGGACACGGATGACGGCACCGGTTTGCACCACATGGTGTTCGAGGTGGTGGACAACTCCATTGACGAGGCCCTGGGTGGCTACTGCTCGGAAATTTCGGTCCTGATCCACTCAGATGAGTCGGTGAGTGTGAGCGATGACGGCCGGGGCATTCCCGTGGACGAACACGAGGAAGAGGGTCGCTCTGCCGCCGAAGTCATCATGACGGTGTTGCATGCTGGTGGGAAGTTCGACAACAACAGCTACAAGGTGTCCGGCGGGCTGCATGGCGTGGGTGTCTCTGTGGTTAACGCCCTGTCCGAGCGCCTTCAGCTGACGATCAAACGCAATGGCCATATTCACGTGCAGGAGTTTCAACTGGGCGAGCCGGTCGAGCCGTTGCGGATCATCGGCGAGACGGAGGAGACGGGGACGCAGATCACGTTCCGGCCCAGCCCCGATATCTTCACGAATATCGATTTTCACTACGATCTGCTTGCCAAGCGTTTTCGCGAGTTGTCGTTCCTGAACCCCGGCGTTCGGATCGCCCTTCGCGACGAGCGCTCCGAGAAGGAAGACGTATTCCAGTATGACGGCGGCATCCGGGCTTTCGTCGAGCACCTGAACAAGAACAAGACCCCACTTAACAAGCGTGTACTTCACATGACGGAGTGGCGAGGCGATATCTGCGTCGATATCGCCATGCAGTGGAACGACTCCTATCAGGAGAACATCTTCTGTTTTACGAACAACATCCCGCAGCGTGACGGTGGCACCCACATGGCCGGATTCCGCGCCGGCCTGACGCGGACGATCAATCAGTATCTGGAGAGTGAAGGGTTCCTGAAGAAGGCCAAGGCTACGCCCACCGGCGATGACGCTCGAGAGGGGCTGACCGCGGTGATCTCCGTGAAGGTCCCGGACCCCAAGTTTTCTTCCCAGACAAAGGACAAGCTCGTGTCCTCCGAGGTCAAGACAGCCGTCGAGTCGGTGGTGGCCCAGGGCCTGTACGACTACCTCTACGAGAACCCTGCGGACGCGAAATCCATTTGCGAGAAAGTGGTGGACGCCTCGCGGGCGCGGGAAGCCGCCCGCAAGGCCCGGGAAATGACCCGCCGCAAGGGCGCGCTGGATGTCGCCGGGCTGCCGGGCAAGCTTGCCGACTGTCAGGAACGGGACCCGTCCATGTCGGAACTCTACCTGGTGGAGGGCGACTCCGCCGGAGGATCCGCCAAGCAGGGCCGCGATCGTCGGACCCAGGCGATCCTGCCGTTGAAAGGCAAGATCCTGAACGTGGAAAAGGCGCGGTTCGACAAGATGCTCTCCTCTGCCGAGGTGGGCACCCTGATCACGGCGCTTGGCTGCGGCATCGGGCGAGACGATTTCGATCCGGAGAAGCTCCGCTACCACCGCATCATCATCATGACGGATGCTGATGTGGACGGCTCCCATATCCGGACCCTGCTGCTGACGTTCTTCTACCGGCAGATGCTCACGCTGGTGGAGCGGGGGCATGTCTACATCGCCCAGCCGCCGCTGTACAAGATCAAGCGTGGCAAGCAGGAGCACTACGTCAAGGACGAGCGCGAGCTCACAGAATACCTGCTGCAGCTGGCGCTCAACAACGCCGTGCTGCATCCCGGAGGCGAAGGTGCCGTGCCACTGCGGGAGCAGGGCCTTGAGGAACTGGCGCGGAAGTACCTGCACGTCATGGAAGTCATCGAGCACATGGCCAGGACGCACCACGACCGCGATTTCCTCCAGGAGCTGCTGTCTGCGCCGGTGGTGGGCGAACACGACTTCACTGACGCCGAGGCAATGCAGCAATGGTTCCAGGCGATGGTCGACCGCCTCAACCTGGCGCAGCCGCAGGGCAGCCGTTATCAGGTCACCGTGACCGCCGGCAGCGACGGTAGCCTCCAGGAAGCCGTGGTTTCCAAGCGACGGCACGGGATTCGGCATGATTACCGTTTCACGCCGGAATTCTTCCTGACGCCGGAGTACAAGCTGATCGCGGACCTTGCAGGCGTGCTTGCGGACCTGCTGGGCGAAGGCGCCATGGTCCAGCGGGGCGAGCGCAGTCAGCCTGTGGAGACCCTGGGAGAGGTGGTGGAATGGCTGCTGGAAGAGGCGAAGCGCGGCCAGAACATCCAGCGCTACAAGGGTCTCGGTGAAATGAACCCCGAGCAGCTCTGGGAAACCACCATGAATCCGGATACCCGGCGGCTCCTGCAGGTTCGCATCGAGGATGCCGTGGCGGCCGATGAGGTTTTCACCACGCTGATGGGCGACCACGTGGAACCGCGCCGGGAGTTCATCGAACGTAACGCCCTCGCCGCCACGAATCTGGATATCTAGCGGCTTTGATGTCTGCTGGTGTTCCACGTGGAACACCAGCAGCTCCTACCCTGTCCCGTCCGCCCCGGCGCCGGTGTCCGGCCGGTCCTCGTAAACCTGGCTGATCTCCCGGGTATTGCTTTCGATCCAGTCGCGGATACGCACAAGAAACGCTTCCGGTGTTTCGTCCTCGGGCATCATGGGTGGGCCGATGCGTACTCGGACGACCCCGGGATACTTCAGGAGGGAATTCCGCGGCCAGAACTCCCCGGCATTGTGTGCGAAGGGCACCACCGGGGTCCCTGTTTCCCACGCCAGCACCGCCCCGCCCCGGCGGTAATTGCCGCTACGCCCGGCAGGGATGCGCGTTCCTTCCGGAAAGACGATCACCCAGCGCCCTGCTGCCAGTCGCTCCCGGCCTTGTTCAAGCATCTGCTGCATGGCTTCCTTGCGGGCCCCGCGATCAATGCCGATGGGGGCCAGTGTCCCCAGCGCCCAGCCGATCAGGGGCAGCTTCAGGAGTTCGCGTTTGAGCACCCACGTCTGCGGGTTGAACCACTTCTGTAGCGCCAGAGTCTCCCAAGCGGACTGGTGCTTGCACATGACCACGCAGGGCTGTTCCGGAATGTTTTCCTCACCCTCCACTTCGTACCGGATGCCGCAGACCTGTCGCGTCCACCACATGATGGCGTAGCTCCAGCTGACGAAGAACCAGTAACGGCGTCGGTACGGCAGCAATGCCCCGATCACCAGACCGATGGTCCCGTACGGCAGGGTTACCGCCAGCGCACCGATCATCCAGACGATCGAGCGTGGCAGTGCGCGCACTTTCTCGCTGGTGGATCGCTGCAGCAGTGGTGGTTTGCGTTTGATCTCCACCCGAAATTCTCCTCCCGCCGTATTCCTGGTATGTCCGGTCCAGGCGCCCTTATGGTTCCAGGAGTAGATCCACCGCCGCGGCCAGATCCCGAACCACCCGCTCCGCCCCATGGTCAGGTGATGCCCCGGTGGTCCGCCCCTTGCCGGTCAGCACCAGGATGGGGCGTGCGGCCACGGCCCGTGCGGCGTCCAGGTCCCGTTGACTGTCACCGATCACCGGGACGTTCTGCAAGTCAAAGCCTAGTGTCTCAGCGGCGCGCAGGAGCAGCCCGGGCCGTGGCTTCCGGCAGTCGCAGTCATCCCCCGGCCCGTGAGGGCAGTGAAAGATACCGTCCACGACGCCACCGAGTGCTGCCACGCGGGCGCGGAGCTCCGCGTGGATGGCATCGAGCGTTGCCTCGCTGAACAGGCCGCGCGCGATACCGGACTGGTTGGTGCACACCACCACGCGCCAACCTGCCCGGCTGAGACGTGCCATGGCCTCGAGACTGCCGGGTAACGGCTGCCATTCAGCCACACTCTTGATGTAGGCATCGGAGTCGGCGTTGATCACGCCGTCCCGGTCAAGAATGACCGTTGGCCGGATCATGCCCCGCCCGTGGGCAGGCGGGAGATATCCGCAACGCGCCCGAACAGCCCGGAAAGGCGTTGCAGCAGTGCGAGGCGATTGGCACGTACCGCCGGATCATCGGCCATGACCATGACGCCGTCGAAGAAGCGGTCAACGACCTCCCGCAGGGTCGCCAGTCGCTCCAGGGCCTGGTGGTAGTGACCGCCGGCAGCCAGCTCATCCACCTCGGTGACCAGAGGCGCCGTCGCTTCGGCCAGCGCCCGTTCCTCCTCCATGGCGAACAGCGCTGCATCCGGCTCACCGGGGATGGGTTCGTCGGTCTTGCGCAGGATATTGCGCACGCGCTTGTTCGCTGCTGCCAGGCTTTCCGCCGCATCCAGCTCCAGGAAGCGGGCACAGGCCTGCAGCCGTCGATGGATATCCAGGGGATCATCCAGGTCCAGGGCGGCGACGGCATCGAATACTTCAGCCCCGACGCCCTGCTCCTGGTAATAGCGTTTGAGCCGATCCAGGCAGAAACTCACAACCGCCTCAACATCGGCCTGTGCCGCTACGTCGTCGGGCAGGGCCTCGGCGGCCATCCGGAACAGCGGGCGCAGCGGCAGGGACCGTTCCCGCTCGATCAGTGTGCGCACCAGGCCCAGCGCCGCGCGCCGCAGGGCGAACGGATCCTTGTCGCCGGTTGGCGCCTGGCCAATCGCGAAGATCCCCACCAGGGTGTCCGCACGGTCCGCCACGGCCAACACCTGGCCCACGCCCGATGCCGGCGTGGTGTCACCGGCAAAACGCGGTTGGTACTGCTCCTCCATGGCCGCCGCCACGTCCGGATTCTCGCCGTCGTGACGGGCATAGTAACGGCCCATCACGCCCTGCAGCTCCGGGAACTCGTCCACCATCTCCGTGAGCAGGTCGCACTTGGCAAGCAGGGCGGCGCGTTCCGCGTCCTCCGGCGCGATGCCCACTGCGTCCGCCACTGCACGCGCCAGGGTAGCTACCCGTAGCTGCTTGTCGTGCAGGGACCCCAGACGCTGCTGGAACACGATGCTGCCCAGCGCGTCAACGCGCTCGGCAAGCGGTCGCCGCCGATCCTGGTTCCAGAAGAACTCGGCGTCCGCCAGACGGGGTCGGATCACGCGCTCGTTGCCCCGGACCACTTCCCCGGGATCACGGCTTTCCAGATTGGCGACCATGATGAACCGTGGCAGCAGCTTCCCATCCTGGTCGCGCACGGGGAAGACCTTCTGATGCCCTTGCATGCTGGACACCAGTGCCTCCGCCGGCACGTGCAGGAAGCGTTCATCAAAACTTCCGGCCATGGCCACGGGCCACTCCACCAGGGCCGCCACCTCATCCAGGAGGTCATCATCGCTGACCAGCTCGCCCCCGAGCTCCGCGGCCAGGCGCTGACCTGCGTCGGCAATACTCAGCCGGCGCCGGTCAAGATCGGCAATCACGTAACCGTCCTCTTCCAGGCGCTGGGCATACTCGCCTGCACGCGCCAGCTCGATGGGCCGCGGGGCGTGGAAGCGGTGCCCGCGGGTGGTGCGGCCGCTGACGGTGGCTAGCAACGGCAGCTCCACCACGGTGTCCCCGAACAGCACCACGCTCCAGTGCACCGGCCGGACGAATGCCACATCGCTCTCGCCCCAGCGCATGCGCTTCGGAATCGGCAAGGCGTCGATGGTGTTCTGGATGATTCCGGGCAACACTGCGGTGGTCTCTGCTCCGCGCTGCTCCCCGCGGTACATCAGCCAGGCGCCCTTCTCCGTCTCCAGGGTTTCCAGGGCGTCCACGGTGACATCGCAAGAGCGGGCGAACCCTTCCGCCGCCCTGGTAGGATTGCCGTCCTGATCGTACGCCGCCGCCACCGCCGGCCCCTTGCGTTCGATGACCTGGTCCGGCTGCCGCTCCGCCAGCGCGTTCACCTGTACGGCCAGGCGTCGCGGCGTGGCATAAGCCCGTGTCTCCCCGAACGCCAGCCCGGCCTTCTCGAGACCGCCAACCACGCCTTGATGAAAAGCGTCCCGCAGGCTGCGCAGCGCTGCCGGCGGCAGCTCCTCGGTGCCCAGTTCCAGCAGCAGGTCCCTTGCCTCAGCCATGGGCCACCTCCTTGCCTGCGGGCAGGAGCGGGAAGCCCAGTTCCTCCCGCCGCTGGTAGTAAAGCTTGGCTACCTCCCGGGCGAGGGTACGCACGCGCAGGATGTAGCGCTGGCGCTCGGTCACCGAGATCGCATGGCGCGCGTCCAGCAGATTGAAGGTGTGCGATGCCTTGAGGCACTGCTCGTACGCCGGCAGGGGCAGTCCCAGCTCCACCAGCCGCAGGCTCTCCCGCTCGCACTGCTCGAACCACCGGAAGTGGGCGTCCACGTCGGCGTGCTCGAAGTTGTAGGTCGACTGCTCCACCTCATTCTGGTGGTAGACGTCCCCGTAGGTGACCACCCCCTGCGGCCCGCGTGCCCAGACCAGGTCGTACACGCTCTCGCAGGACTGCAGGTACATGGCGATCCGCTCCAGCCCGTAGGTGATCTCGCCCATGACGGGCCTGCAGTCCAGGCCGCCGACCTGCTGGAAATAGGTGAACTGGCTGATCTCCATGCCGTTGAGCCACACCTCCCAGCCCAGACCCCACGCACCCAGCGTGGGTGACTCCCAGTTGTCCTCCACGAAACGCACGTCGTGCACCAGCGGGTCGAGCCCCAGGTGCTTCAGCGAGCCCAGGTAGAGCTCCTGGAATTCCAGCGGTGAGGGCTTCATGACCACCTGGAACTGGTAGTAGTGCTGCAGGCGGTTGGGGTTGTCGCCATAACGGCCATCGGTGGGACGCCGGGAGGGCTGGACGTAGGCCGAATTCCACGGCTCCGGTCCGATGGCGCGCAGGCAGGTCGCCGGGTGAAAGGTGCC
>SLMR01000397.1 GCA_007133445.1 Aquisalimonas sp.
CATCCAGCTGACCCTGTCACAGAAAGTGCCGGTGAGCGGCGCCGTGATCGTCACCACGCCCCAGGACATCGCCCTGCTGGATGCGCGCAAGGGCCTGCGCATGTTCGAGAAGGTCAACGTGCCCGTGCTCGGCATCGTCGAGAACATGAGCACCCATATCTGCAGTCAGTGCGGTCACGAGGAGCACATCTTCGGCGCCGGCGGCGGGCAGCGCATCGCCGAGCAGTACGAGGTGGACCTGCTGGGCTCGCTGCCGCTGGCGCTGCACATCCGTGAACAGGCCGACGGCGGCAAGCCGACGGTGGTGTCGGACCCGGACGGCCAGAGCGCCGAATCCTACCGGGAGATCGCAAGGCGCGTGGCCGCGAAGCTCTCCCAGCAGTCCACGGAGACCGGCAGCCGGTTCCCCAAGATCGTGGTCAATAAGGAGAGTTGACCCCGTTCGCTTCCAGTATGGCCTCGTAACCGGCGCGGTAGTCGGGGTAGCGGAAGGTGTACCCACTGGCGACCAGGCGATCGTTGCGGCAGCGCTTGTTGCTGCCCCGCACCCCGCCGGCAGAGCCGGACTCCTTCGGCGGACGCGGCAGGCCGAGCCGGTCCGCGAGCCAGTCCACCAGTTCCTCCTGGGTGCAGGGGTGATGGTCCACGCCCACGTAGAGCGGGGCGGGGTCGTGCAGGTGGAAGAGGTGCACCAGCGCACCGACGCAGTCATCCCGGTGGATGCGGTTGGTGTACTGGGGTGGGTCGGTGACGACGGGCTCGCTGTTGCGGACCTTGCGCAGCATCCGCTCGCGCCCGGGGCCGTAGATACCCCCGAAGCGGATTACCACGCCCGGAAAGGGGCTGTCTGCCAGGAGCTGTTCGGTCTCCAGCAGGCGGTACCCGGAGAAGCCGCCGGGCTCGGCCGGCGTGGTCTCGTCCACCCAGCTGCCGTCGGTGATGCCGTAGACGGAGGAACTGCTGACCAGGATGATGCGCCCGGGCGACTGCCCCTGCCGCTGCAGTGCGGCCAGCAGGTTGCGCATGCCCTCCACGTAGGCGAGACGGTAGGCCTCATCCTCGAACCGGCCGGGCGTGGCGATGAAGTACACCGCGTCCAGATCTGCCGGCAGCTCCGGCAGGCCGTCCGCCTGTGAGAAGTCCCCGCCCACGGCCTGGATGGGTGCCGGCACCAGTTCCGGCCGGCGCCGCAGTCCCCAGACCCGGTGCCCTTCGTCGGCCAGTGCGACCCCGACACCGCTCCCAAGGTCGCCACAACCGGCGATGAGTATGTTCGCCATCGGAGCCCTCGCTATTGCCGTAGAATACCGCGTCCGACAGAACCCTGACCCATGCGCGGGACGGGTGCAACCGTCCTGGCCGCCGGAGCAAACGAGGAGAGTACGCCAGCCATGAGTGCCGAGCGTCTGCGCCGCATGCGGCAGGCCCTGATGAAACGCCAGCCGGATCTGACAGTGGTCATGGCCGGCGTGCACAAGGAGCACAACGTCTCCGCGGTCATCCGCAGCTGCGATGCCGTGGGCGTGCCGGTGCTGCACAGCGTCGGCCAGGAGAGCCGTCTGGCCATCAAGCGCACCGCCTCCGCCGGCGTGACCCGCTGGGTGAAGCTGCAACAGCACGAGGACATTGCTACCGGGCTGGCGCAGTTGCGTGGAGAGGGGTTTCAGCTCGTGGCCGCGCACGCCTCGTCCCGGGCGGTGGACTTCCGCAGCGTGGACTACACGGTGCCCACGGCGGTGATCCTGGGCCAGGAGCTGGAGGGCATGCCGGCGGACGCGGCGGCGGCGGCCGACACCCACATCGCCATTCCCATGGCCGGACTGACAGAGTCGCTGAACGTCTCCGTGGCGGCGGCCGTGACTCTCTACGAGGCCCAGCGGCAACGCGCCGCCGCCGGCTTCTACGACCGGTGCCGCATGGACGACGAGACGCTCCGGCGCACGCTGTTCGAATGGCTGCAGCCGAAGATCGCGCGCTACTGTCGCGAGCGGGGTCTGCCCTATCCGGAGCTGGATGAGGAGGGGCACGTGGTGGGTGGTGCCGAGGCCATCAGCGGGACCCGGGACTAGTGCGGCTACCTGCACCCGCGGCTAGTGCGGGTACCAGCGCTCCTCCATGGCGCGGAAGACCCGTTCCGGATACCACGTTTGCCCGAGGCTGCCGTTGTAGCGGGCCAGCGCGCGGGTGAGATTGCCGTCTTCCTTGTCCAGGTAGTGACGGAGGATGGTGGTGCCGAAGCGCAGGTTGGTCTCCATGTGGAAGAGGTTGTCGTCGGGGCGGCCGATCTCCTCCAGCCAGAACGGCATGATCTGCATCAGCCCGCGCGCGCCCACCGAGGAGATAGCATACTTGTTGAAGTTGCTCTCCACCTCGATGACAGCAAGGACCAGCTCGGGCCGGAGATCGGCCTCGCGGGCCTCGAAGTGCACCTGCCGCAGCAGCTCCAGGCGCTGGTCGTCGTCCGGCACCTGGCTGGCCAGCCGCTGGCTCATGTCCATGAGCCAGACCTGGGCGACGAAGCGGTTCTCGAAACTCTCCGAGCGCTCCACGGCATCCTTGAGGCGGTCGCGCAGCTCCGGTTCGACGGGGTGGCGCTCCTCTTGCGCCGCCGCTCCGCCCAGGGCGGTGCAGACCAGCAGCAGGAACGCCAGCGCGACCGCCGCCGCGGATCTACTTCTGCAGCCGTTCGAGAAGATGGTCCACCACATGGTCGACGGGCACTTCCTGGTTGTCCGTGTCCCGGCGCCCGCGGTACTCCACCACGCCGTGATCGAGACCGCGGTCGCCGATGGCGATGCGGTGCGGAATGCCGATCAGCTCCATGTCCGCGAACTTGACCCCGGGGCGGGCGTCGCGGTCGTCCAGCACCGCTTCCACGCCGCGGGACAGCAGTTCCTGGTAGATGCGCTCGGCGGCCTCCGCCACGCGTTCGGACTTGTTCATGTTGATGCCTACCACCGCCACGGTGAACGGGGCGATGGCCTCGGGCCAGATCATGCCGTTGGCGTCGTGGTTCTGCTCGATGGCGGCGGCGACGATCCGGGAGACGCCAATGCCGTAGCAGCCCATGGCGATGTAACGGCTGGCGCCGTTCTCGTCCAGCACGGTGGCGTTCATGTCCTCGCTGTAGCGGGTGCCGAGCTGGAAGATGTGCCCGACCTCGATGCCGCGGGCCACGTCCAGTCGTCCGCGACCGTCGGGGCTCGGGTCGCCGGCCTGGGCGTCGCGCAGGTCGGTGGGTTCGGGCTCGGGCAGGTCGCGGCCCCAGTTCACGCCCGTGAGGTGCTGGCCATCGCTGTTGGCGCCGCAGACGAAATCCGCCATCGCGACGGCGGCGTAGTCAGCCAGGACGGGGAGTTCCAGTCCGACTGGCCCCACGGACCCCGGATCGCATCCGGCTGCGGCGCGTACCGCTTCGGGCGTCGCCATGGTCAGCGGCTCGGCGACCGCCGGGTGTTTCTCGGCCTTGAGTTCGTTGAGGTCGTGGTCGCCGCGCAGCAGCAAGGCCACCACGGGCGCCTCGGTCCCCTGGACCAGGAGGGTCTTGAGGCAGCGGTGCAGGGGGACGTCCAGGAACGCCGCCAGGGCGTCCATGGTGTGGACGCCGGGGGTGTCCACGGGGGTCAGTTCGGCCGTGGCGGCGGGACGGCCGGTCACCGGCGGCAGGGTGGGGGCGAGCTCCACGTTGGCGGCGTAGCCGCTGCTGTCAGAGAAGACGATGGCGTCCTCGCCGGAGTCCGCGAGGACGTGGAATTCGTGAGAAATGCTGCCGCCGATCGCCCCGGAGTCTGCCTGCACGGCACGGAAGTTCAGGCCGGTGCGTTCGAAGATGCGGCTGTAGGTGTCGTACATCACCTGGTAGGTTTCGGCCAGCGAGCCCGCATCCAGGTGAAAGGAGTAGGCGTCCTTCATCAGGAACTCGCGCGCGCGCATGACCCCGAAGCGCGGCCGCGTTTCATCCCGGAACTTGGTCTGGATCTGGTAGAGGTTCACGGGTAGCTGCTTGTAGCTGCGAATCTCGCGGCGCACCAGATCCGTAATCACTTCCTCGTGGGTCGGGCCATAGCAGAAGTCGCGCTCATGGCGGTCCTGGAAGCGCAGCAGCAGCGGGCCGAACTTGTCCCAGCGACCGGTCTCCTGCCACAGCTCCCCGGGCTGCACGGCGGGCATGAGCAATTCCACGGCGCCGCTGCGGTTCATCTCTTCCCGCACGATCTCCTCCACCCGGCGCAGCACGCGCAGGCCAAGCGGCATCCAGGTGTAGAGGCCCGCCGCCAGCTTGCGGATCATGCCGGCGCGCAGCATCAACCGGTGGCTGACAATCTCGGCGTCAGCGGGGGTTTCCTTGGTGGTGGACAGGGGGAATCGGGAGAGTCGCATCGGCCTGTGTTGTTCCTTGTGGCTGTCGGAGGCCCGTTGCCATTGTTCGCCGCAGGGACGGGTGCTGCCCGTGCCGTTGTCCGGGCACGAGCGGCGCGGCGGCACAGAATACCGCAAGCCGCCACGCCGGAAACAGGGCCTGTCGGATTAGCAGTACTCGTCGAGAAATTCCTGTGCTTCCTCCAGGCGCTCTTCCCGCTCCTCCGGCGTGATCACCTGGGTCTCGCCGCCATCCTCCTGGATGCGGCGCACGGATTCGTCGGCGTAGACCTCGGCATTCTGACGGGCGTTGTCGCACATCTCCTCCATCGCCGCATCGTCGGTACCGGAGCCGTCGTCAGCCGGCTCCTCTTCCGCTGTCTCGGTGTCGTCCGCCTCGGCCTCGTCCTCCGCGTCGCTGGCCGGCGGCGGAGGCTGGGAGGCGCCGTCAACACGCTCGGCGTCCACGCCGTGGGGTGGGTTCTGACCGAAGTGCACCTGGCCGTGGTCATCCGTCCAGCGGTAGATGTCCGCCAGCGCCGGGGCCGCCAGGCTGAGTCCGAGGGTGGTCAGTAGCAGGGTTCGAAGAATCATGTCGCCTTCCTTGTGTCGCGTCCCAGGGGGCGAGGCCCGTCTTGACGTTCCCCGCAATCCACAGTAGCTTTGCGCCCTTTCACAGCCGGTAACATGGCTGTTTCTCATGCGTTTTCCATCGCCGTCGGGTGGTCAGGTGCTGGCAACCCCGAACGGTACGTGCCGCCTCCGCGGTGCCGAGAGTCCACGGTGGCCGCCGCTGGAGAGCGTCGGGCCTGCCGCCCGGGAGTCGCGAGTTCCGACGTGGCGCCGTGCGACGTGAGATAACTGTCTGAGAAGGATCGTATGCGCCATATCATCTCCATCCTGGTCGAGAACGATTTCGGCGCCCTTTCCAGGGTGGCCGGGCTGTTTTCATCCAGAGGCTACAATATCGAATGTCTCACGGTCGCGCCCACCGATGATCCCACATTGTCGCGGATGACGCTGGTGACCATCGGTGATGACAGTATCATCGAGCAGATCATCAAGCAGCTCAACAAGCTCCTGGACGTGGTCAAGGTCATGGACATGACCGAAGGCAGCCACATCGAGCGGGAGATGATGCTGATCAAGGTGGCAGCCTCCACCGGCGAGTCGCGGGAGGAGATCAAGCGGCTCAGCGATATCTTCCGGGGGCGCATTCTCGACGTCACCGAGCGCGTCTACACCGTCGAGCTCACCGGCGCCAGTGCCAAGCTGGACGCCTTCATCGACACCCTGGGGCACAACACCATCCTTGAGGTGGTTCGCTCCGGTGTCATCGGCATCTCGCGGGGCGAGAAGCACCTGCGGGTCTGACGTTTTCCGGCGCGCCGTGCGACCGCGGCGCGCCCGACCATGCTCAATCAATCGAACGGGGGCGGAATGAAAGTCTATTACGATAAGGACGCGGATCTCTCCATCATCCAGGGGCGCAAGGTGGCCATCATCGGCTACGGCTCCCAGGGCCATGCCCATGCGAACAACCTGAAGGAATCCGGCGGCTCCGTGGTGGTCGGCCTGCGCGAAGGCTCGGCGTCCGCGGAGAAGGCCCGCCAGGCCGGGCTGGACGTGGCCAGCGTGGAAGAGGCCACCAAGCAGGCCGACCTGGTCATGATCCTGACGCCCGACGAGCACCAGGGCCGGATCTATGCCGAGCAGATCGAGCCGAACCTGAAGAAGGGTGCGGCCATCGCCTTTGCCCACGGCTTCAACATCCACTACGGCCAGATCGAGCCCCGCGCCGACCTGGACGTGGTCATGATCGCGCCCAAGGGCCCCGGCCACCTGGTGCGCTCCACCTACGTGGACGGTGCCGGCGTGCCCTCGCTGATTGCCATCCAGCAGAACAGCTCCGGTCAGGCCAAGGAGATTGCCCTGTCCTACGCCTCCGCCATCGGCGGTGGCCGTGCCGGCGTCATCGAGACCAGCTTCCGCGAAGAGACCGAGACCGATCTCTTCGGTGAGCAGGTGGTGCTGTGCGGCGGCCTGACCGCGCTGATCCAGGGTGGGTTCGAGACCCTGACGGAAGCAGGCTACAGCCCCGAAATGGCGTACTTCGAGTGCCTGCACGAGGTCAAGCTGATCGTGGACCTGCTCTACGAGGGCGGCATCGCCAACATGCGCTACTCCATTTCCAACACCGCCGAGTACGGTGACTTCGTCAGCGGCCCGCGGGTCATCAACGAGGAGTCCCGCAAGGCGATGAAGGAGATCCTGGAGGATATCCAGACCGGCAAGTTCGCCCGGGACTTCATTCTCGAGAACCAGGCCAACGCCCCCACGCTGAAGGCCCGTCGCCGGCTCGCCCGGGAACACTCCATCGAAGTGGTGGGCGAGAAGTTGCGCGAGATGATGCCCTGGATTCGCCAGAAGCAGCTGGTGGATCGCAGCAAGAACTGATCAGGCGCTCGTGTCCCGTCCCGGGAGGGCTTTCCCGGACGGGACACGAGGTGCTGGATCATGGGCCCCGGGAGCACGTCGGTCGTCCCCCGGGGCTGCTGTGGTATCGTCGAGGGTCCGTTCATTCGCCCAGCCCGGAGGGGTTTCACCGGCATGGCCACAGAGCAACGACCGAGGCGCCGCGGCATCTACCTGTTGCCCAATCTGTTCACCACGGCCGGGCTGTTCTTCGGATTTTTCGCCATTATCTCGGGCATCAACGGCGAGTTTCACCTCGCTGCCTGGGGGATCTTCGTGGCAATGGTGATGGACGGGCTCGATGGCCGCGTGGCCCGGTTGACCAATACCCAGAGCGATTTCGGGGTCCAGTTCGACAGCCTCTCCGACATGGTCTGCTTCGGGCTGGCGCCGGCAGTGATCATGTACCAGTGGGCACTGGGTGACCTGGGTGGTCTTGGCGATCTCTGGAGCAAACTGGGCTGGATCGGTGCGTTCACCTATGCGGCCTGCGCTGCCCTGCGTCTGGCTCGCTTCAACACGCAGGCAGGCGTCTCCGAGAAGCGCTATTTCCAGGGGCTGCCCAGCCCCGCCGCGGCCGCCGGACTGGCCAGCATGATCTGGTTCGGCGCAAGCCTCGGTTTCGACGGTAGCAGCGCCAAGGTTCTGGCGCTGGTTGTGACCGTGGCCACGGGGCTCCTGATGGTGAGCAACTTCCGTTACTACAGCTTCAAGGAAATCGATTTCCGCTATCGGGTCCCGTTCATCGTGATGGTGATCCTGGTGCTGGTGATCGCATTCGCCTCGATCCATCCGCCACTGGTGCTGTTCCTGGCCTTCCTGGCGTATGCGTCCTCGGGGCCGGCGTTCACGCTGATTCAGCGGCGGCGCCAGCGTGCCGCCGGGCGCCGGGGCGGGTGATCGGTACGGGCCCATGACGCCATGAGTGAGCACGACCCAGCGGACAGTCGGCGGCGCACGATCCTGCGCCGGATGGGGGTGGACGTCTGGGTCCGCCGCGACGCCGTCACGGCTGCGACGGAAAGCCCTGTCGAGGCTCCCGCACCGGAAAGCCCCGCTCCCCCGCAGAACCCGGAGGTCACCTCGGCGGCAGCGCCAGCCACCAGGGCTGACACTGACGTCGCCAGCATGGATTGGCCGGATCTGGAAGCCGCGGTGTCCGGCTGCACCCTGTGCGAGCTCTGCCACAGTCGAACGCAGACCGTGTTCGGGGTGGGGCGCAGGGATGCCGACATCATGGTCATCGGCGAGGCGCCTGGCGCCGAGGAGGACCGGCAAGGGGAGCCTTTCGTGGGGCGTGCCGGCCAGCTGCTGGACAATATGCTGCGAGCGCTCGGGTATGGACGCGAGCAGGTGTTCATTGCCAACATTCTCAAGTGCCGTCCACCCCGGAACCGGGACCCGGAACCCGGGGAGGCTGCGGCGTGCTGGCCTTACCTGGCCCGTCAGATCGCGCTGGTTGAACCCCGGGTGATCCTGGCCGTGGGGCGTATCGCGGCCCAGAACCTCCTGGATTCCGACAAGCCCCTACGCATGCTGCGACGTCAGGTGCACACCGTGGCACCGGCAGGCATCCCCGTGGTGGTGAGCTATCATCCGGCGTATCTGCTCCGGTCGCCGGCGGACAAAGCCAAGGCCTGGGCGGATCTCAAACGGCTGCGGGACTACCTGCCGTCCCCGGCCGGTGCGGAGGAGCGTGCATGAGCGCCGTGGTCCGGGCGCCGGCCCCAGAAGTCCGGCGGATGCGTGAGCAGGACCTGCCCGAGGTGGTGGCCATCGAGCGCCAGGCCTACGATTTCCCCTGGACGCCGACGGTGTTCCGGGATTGCATGCGGGTCGGCTACGGCTGCTGGGTGCTGGTCGCCGGCGAGCGCCTGTCCGGCTATCTGGTGATGTCGGTGGTGGCCGGCGAGGGGCATGTGCTCAACATTTGCATTGACCCGGCGTACCACGGCAATGGCCTGGGGCGGTTCCTGCTCGCCGCCGGTATCGATCATGCCCGGCGTCTGGGGGCGGAGACGGTATTCCTGGAAGTGCGGCCTTCCAATACGCGCGCCGTGGAGCTCTATCGGCGCGCCGGCTTCTGCGAGGTCGGGGTACGGCCGGAGTACTACCCGGCGACCACCGG
>SLMR01000061.1 GCA_007133445.1 Aquisalimonas sp.
AACAACGTCCTGTGCTTCCCCTTCATCTTCCGCGGCGCCCTGGACGTGGGCGCCACCTCCATCAACGAGGAGATGAAACTCGCCTGCGTGGAGGCCATCGCCAGCCTGGCCATGGAGGAGTCCTCGGATGTGGTGGTCGCCGCCTACGGCGGCAAGCCGCTGCAGTTCGGCCGCGACTACCTGATTCCCAAACCCTTCGATCCGCGCCTGATCTCGCGCATTGCCCCGGCCGTTGCCCAGGCGGCCATGGACAGCGGCGTGGCCGTGCGCCCCATCGAGGACATGCAGGCCTACCGGCTGCGGCTCAACCAGTACGTGTTCCAGTCCGGCCTGCTGATGAAGCCCCTGTTCGAGCGTGCCCGGGAGAACCAGCAGCGGGTGGTCTTTGCCGAGGGCGAACAGGACCGGGTGCTGCGGGCGGTGCAGGTGGTGGTGGACGACCGTCTGGCGAAACCCATACTCATCGGCCGCCGCAAGGTGGTGGAAATGCGCCTGGAGCGTGCCGGGCTGCGGCTGAAGATCGACGAGGACTTCGAGCTGGCGGACCCGGAGGACGATCCGCGCTACCGGGAATACTGGACGCTCTACCACTCCATCATGGAGCGCAGGGGCATCACCCCCGACCAGGCGCGCAACGTGGTGCGCACCCGCAACACGGTGATCGCCGCGCTGATGGTCCGCCGCGGCGAGGCGGACGCCATGATCTGCGGCATCGACGGCCGCTACCACCGGCAGTTGGGGCATATCGACGCGGTCCTTGGTCGCCGGCCGGGCGTGCGCAACCTTGCGGCCATGAACACCCTGATTCTGCCAAAGGGGACGTTCTTCCTCTGCGACACCTACGTCAACCAGGACCCCACTGCCCAGCAGTTGGCGGAGATGACCATCCTGGCCGCCGACGAGGTTCGCCGCTTCGGCATGACGCCCAAGGTGGCGCTGCTCTCGCACTCCAGTTTCGGCTCCTCCGAGTCCGCCTCGGCAGTGAAGATGCGCGAGGCACTGCAACTGATCGAAGCGCGGGATCCGAACCTGGAGGTGGAAGGCGAGATGCACGGTGACGCGGCCATCTCCGAGGAGATCCGCCAGCGCATCTTCCCCAACGCGCGACTCAAGGGCACGGCCAATCTACTGATCCTGCCCACGCTGGATGCCTCGAACATTGCGTTCAATCTGCTCAAGGCGACCAGCGAGGGGGTCTCGGTAGGGCCGATCCTGCTGGGCGCGAACCGCCCGGCACACATCCTGACACCGTCGGTGACCGTCCGCGGCATCATCAACATGACCGCCCTGGCCGCGGTGGAGGCGAGCATGATGCCCTCGGGCGAGGACACCGAGAAGGCGCAATGACAGCCATAAGGCTACGGCAGGAGGGGAGACAATGACCAAGGCAATCGTCGTCCATGAAACCGGGGGGCCGGAGACCATGCACTGGGAGGAGGCCGGCGTCGGCGCGCCCGGACAGGGGCAGGCGCTGGTCCGCCACACGGTGGTGGGGCTGAACTTCATCGACGTGTATTTCCGCACCGGGTTGTACCCGCCACCGCAACTGCCCTTCACGCCCGGCATGGAAGCCGCCGGGGTTGTGGAAGCGGTGGGCCCCGACGTCACCCACATCGCGCCGGGGGACCGGGTTGCCTACGCGGCCGGGCCACCCGGTGCCTACTGCGAGCAGCGCGTCATGGCCGCCGACCGGCTGGTGAAGGTGCCCGACGGCATCAGCGACGAGACCGCGGCAGCGATGATGCTCAAGGGCATGACCGCCTGGTACCTGCTGCGGCGAACCTACCCGGTCAAGGCCGGCGACACCATTCTCGTCCACGCCGCCGCCGGCGGCGTCGGGCTGATCGCCTGCCAGTGGGCGAAGCATCTGGGTGCCACGGTGATCGGCACCGTGGGTAGCGCGGAGAAGGGCGAACTGGCCCGCTCCCACGGATGCGATCACCCCGTCAACTACAACACCGAGGACTTCGTGGAGCGGGTCCGGGAGCTCACCGGCGGCAAGGGGGTGCCGGTGGTCTACGACTCCGTGGGCCAGGCCACCTTCGACGGCTCTCTGGACTGCCTGCAGCCGCGGGGGCTCATGGTGACGTTCGGCCAGTCGTCCGGGCCGGTACCGCCCCTGAACCTGGGCACCCTGGCGGCCAAGGGGTCGCTTTTCATCACGCGGCCCACCCTGTTCAACTACGTGGCTGCCCGGGAGGATCTGGAAGCCGCGGCCGGGGAGCTGTTCGATCTGGTGCAGAAGGGCGTGGTCACCATCGAGGTCAATCACCGCTTCCCGTTGGCGGACGCCGCCGAGGCCCACCGCGCCCTGGAAGGCCGCAAGACCACCGGCTCCACGGTCCTGACCCTACCGTAGGGTGCATCTTGATGCACCGTCAGGGTGAATGCAGGCATTCACCCTGGCCCGCGAATCGGGGTCAGGCCGATTGCTGCTCTCCCGCCGGAAGCTGGCGCACGTGCTCCAGCTCCGGCAGGGGCTGCAGGCCGGTTGCCTGCTCGGCGGCACGCCGGTAGGCCCGGCGGGCAGCGTCGCGCTCACCCATGTGCTCGAGCAGGTCCGCCAGCAGATAGAACGCCTCGGCACTTGGCTTGCGCGCGACACACGCCTCCAGGTAAGAGCGCGCACGCCCCCAGAGCCGGCTGCGAATGGCCAGCCGCCCCACGGCCAGCAGCAGATCGGGATCCTCCGGGTGCTCCCTCAGCCAGCCTTCGGCGATGTTGAAGGGCCGCTCCGGATCCTCCATCTGCAAGCGCCCGTAACGGTCCACGTAGCCGGGGTTCCACTGGCTGCGCAGCGCCAGCCGCAGGCGCTTTTCCGCCTGTTCACTGCCGGCGTTGTTGGCCAGGGCGGCGTCGGCGTAGGCCAGGATCACATCCGGGTCGTTGTGCAGGTGCCGCGGCAGGCGCGACCAGGCACGGTCCACGGCCTCCATGGACTGCCGCGCGGTCTGCTCCAGCAGGCCCACGGCGGCCTTGCGCTCCAGCACCTGCAAGCGCTCGGCGTCCATGTCGGCGTGGCGGCGCAGACGCGGCAGGAGGTCAAGCACCCGTTCCCACTCTCCCAGCACGTCGCAGGCCCGCACCAGCAGATGCAGCACCCTCGCGTGGCGCGGGTAGCGTTCCTGCAGCAGGTTCAGGGTGGCGAACGCGGTTTCCCACTGCTCGTCTTCCAGGTAGAGCTGCGCCTGAAGCAGGCCGATGGCAAGCCGGGCATCCGGATCGGCCTTGTCCGCCAGCGCAAGGTAGCTGTCACGGCGATTGTCAGCACCGGCACGATGCGCTGCCCAGGCGGCGCTGAGATAGTGCAGCACCGGCGTCTCGCTGCTGTCCACGGACTGGATGAGCGAGCGCTCGGCCTGCTGGTAGTTGCCCTCGGCGAGACGCGCGAGGCCACGCACCAACCGCCCCCGGGCACGACCGGCCCGGCGCTCCGCCAGCCAGCGGCGCATGTTGCGCGGCATGGAGCCGGCCCGGCGCAACACGCCAACCCCCAGGAGCAGGGCAAGTACGACGGCAACCAAGGCCCCCAGGGCAAAGAACAGGCTCGTCTCCACGGCCGTGTCACCGACGGAGACCAGGACGTAGCCGGACTGCTCATGAAACCAGATAGCCGCTGCGGCACTGGCGAACAGAACGATCAGGATGATGAACAGGCGCTTCATTCAGCATCCTCCCTGCCGGCTTCACGTCCCGGTGCCCGGTGGTCGGGGAGGATCTCGCCGAGATCGGGCATATCCGCGGTAACGCGCGCATCCTTGAGCTCGCGCACCGTCTCCAGCGCCTCGCTCACGGCGTCATCGTCGGTCTGGAAATGAAGCTCGAGCCAGGCCTCCACATCCGCCAGGCTGTCCCGGTAAATGCCGGTCTCGCCGTCCAGCAGGGCCAGGCGGGCCGTGAGCAGCTTCAGGCGCAGATTTTCGCGCAGGTAGTGACTCTCCTCCGGGGCCATCAGCCGCGGGGGAGCCTCGTCCCGGCGCACCACCACCAGTGAGCCGATCGCCTCCCGGAACTGCTGCCAGGCCCGTTCACCCGCCTCACGCCAGCCCTCCAGGCTGTCCAGCTGGGCATCACGGTCGCGGGGGATCTCGCCGGGTTCCACCCGGTGTTCCGGCTCCTTCAGCGGCCAGGTGTCAATGGCCGCCACCAGGCCGCGTATTTCATCCGCCACACCGCCACGATCCGGTCGGCGCACGTCCAGCAACGCGTTGATGGCATCCGCCACCGCCTGACGCTCTTCGACTGTCTCGGCGCCCAGCTCCTCCAGGAGCCGGTCCGCCTCCTTCAACGCCTGCAGCGCGCCGTCCACGTCGCCGTGGAAGCGGGTGCGGTAGCGGGCGATGCCGTAGAGATAGGAGGCTTCGGCGTGGATCCAGTCATCCCGGTGCGCGGCAGCCAGTTCCTCGATGCGGTCCATGCGCTCGTCCGCCCGGGTCTGGCTTTCGCGGATGTCCTCCATGGTCTCTTCCGCCCGCTCCAGGGTGCTGACGTGGCCGGCGTGCTGATCCGCCAGCTCGTCCACGCGGCCGGTCAGCCGCTCCTCCTGGCTGCCGAGTTCGTCACGCAGCTCCGCGACTTCCGCGCGCTCGGCGTATTCGTCACCGGCGGCCTCCAGCGCCTGCAGGCGATCCCAGAGCCACCAGCCGCCGATGCTCAGGGCAGCGGCCACCAGCAGCGCGACCACCAGGGCGATGACCGCCGTAGTGCGTGCGCCGCGGTCCGCCGTGGAGTCGTCCCCGCCATTGCTGCCACCGGAAGCTGCCGGCACAGGGGTGCCGCCGTCGCCCTCACCGCCGCCGGCCACATCCCCACCGTCCTGGGCTCCGGCAGTGGACTGCGCCTCGGTGGTCCCGGTATCGGTGGTCCCGGTATCGGTGGTCCCGGTATCGGTGGCCTCGGTATCGGTGGCCTCGGTATCGGTGGCCTCGGTGGAAGCTTCGTCGGCCGTGCCCTTGCGAGTGGAAGGATCAGTCATGGGTTGCCTATCTCCGGTTCTCGTTCACCCAGCGCGCCACCGCGTCACTCAGTGCCGTTGCGTCAGTGCCACCAGTCGTCACGATACCATTACCGAACCCGAGTCCCGAGGCCTTCGCGGCAACCCGCTCACCGATCACCACCAGTCCGGTGACCAGGAGGCGTTGCCGCCGCTCCGGGCCGGCCAGGGCCATCAGGTTGTCCAGCGCCTCGCCACTCGTGACCACGGCCACATCCAGACGGCCATCCCGCCACGCCGCATCCAGCACGGTCGGATCGCTGTCCGGGCAGACCCGGCGGTAGGCGGTCACTACATGCACCGTGGCACCGCGCGACTGGAGCGTCTCCCGCAGCAATTCGCGACCACCATCCCCCCGCACCAGCATAACCCGCCGACCGCCCATCTGCCCGAATGCGGGCTCGGCAAGCAGCGCCTCGCTGTCGAAACCGGTGGCGGGGACGCAGTCCACGGTCAGACCTCGTTCCGCCAGGGTCGCCGCCGTGCCTGCGCCCACCGTGGCCGTGCGCACGCCGTCCGGCCAGGGAATGCCGAGGGCACGCATGCGATCCAGCAGGGCGTGGACGGCGTTGGGACTGACAAAGACGACCCAGTCCATCCCCGGCAGGGCCCGGATGTCCCGCTCCAGGGCCTCCGGGTCCGGTGGCGGTGCGATGGCCAGCACCGGGAAGCGGATCACGGTGGCTCCGCGCTGTTCCAGTTCCTGACACAGGGGCTCCGCCTGGTGCGCCGGCCGCGTCACCAGCACGCCGGTGTCCGCGAGTTCGCCGGTCGGGCCGGCCACGGCTCAGTGTGCCTCGCCCTCGGCGAACAGGCGCGTGAGGATCTCCCGCCCGCCGCGCTCGAGCAGGTCACGGCCCAGTGCAGTGCCCAACGCCTCCGCCTCGTCGGCGGTGCCAGTGATTTCACCGCGCACCACCTCGCCACCGTCCGGCGAGCCGACCAGGCCGCGCAGGGTCAGGCGGTCGCCGTCCAGTTCCGCATAGGCGCCGATGGGCACCTGGCAGCTGCCTTCCAGCTCCCGGTTCATGGCGCGTTCAGCGGCAACGCGGGTATGACTGTGGCCGTCATCCAGCGGCTCGATCAGCCGCTCCACCGTGGTGTCGCCGGTGCGGCACTGAATGCCCAGGGCCCCCTGGCCCACGGCCGGAAGGCTTTCCTCCGGCGGCAGGATGCGGGTGATGCGCCCGTCCAGACCGAGCCGCTTGAGGCCCGATGCGGCAAGGATGATGGCGTCGAACTGGCCTTCGTCCAGCTTCGCCAGGCGCGTGTTGACGCTGCCACGCAGCGTCTCCACCCGCAGGTCCGGGCGGGCGGCCCGGATCTGACACTGGCGCCGCAGGCTGGCACTACCCACCAGCCCTCCTTCGGGAATCGCCGTCAGGCTGTCATAGTGGACCGACAGGAAGGCATCGCGGGGATCGCCCCGCTCCGGGATCACTGGCAGATCCAGCTCCGGCGTGATGGTGGCGGGGACATCCTTCATGGAGTGCACGGCGATGTCGGCACGACCGTCCAGCAAGCCTTCCTCCAGTTCCTTGAGGAAGAGCCCCTTGCCGCCAATGCGCGCCAGTGGTGCGTCCAGAATACGATCGCCGCGGGTACTCATGCGCACCAGCTCCACCTGCAGACCCGGGTGCACGGCCTGCAGGCACGCGGCAACGTGCTCCGCCTGCCATACGGCCAGCGGGGATTTACGGGTGGCGATGCGGAGGGTGTCGGGGGACATGCAGGGCTCCTTGGCGCGCGGCGTGGTGGCCGCCTTGGGAAATACTGGACCATGCCTCAGCATGCCATGAACCTGGTACGGTTGCCGAATCCCGACGGCGCCGACTCAACCGGCCCCTTCGCCCATGGCCGCAAGTAGCTCACGGACGTGGCCGGCGTGGCGCCGGCTGACCTCCAGGCGCGTGCCGAGACCCCGCAGGACCAGGTAGTAGCGACCGCCTTCCTGCTTCTCCAGGCCCGCGAGCCGATCCCGCGCCACCAGAGCATTACGATGGACACGGACGAAACGCCCGCCGAACTCGTCCTCCAACTGGCGCAGGGACTCCTCGATCAGGTCCTCGCCGCCGGTGTGAAAGACACTCACGTACTTGTTGTCGGCACGGAAGTACAGGATGTCGGCCACCGGCAGTAACTCCAGGGCACCGCGCCGCCGACAGAGGATGTGGTCCCTCGGCCCGTCGCCGCCGCCAGCCTGCGTCCCCAGGGCTTCCAGCTGCGGCCGCGTGATACGGCGGGCCCGCTCCAGGGCCTGCTGCAGCCGGTGCCGACGGACCGGCTTTACAAGATAATCGACGGCCTGGGCTTCGAAGGCCGCGAGCGCGTGCTCGCCGTAGGCCGTGACGAAGATGACCGCCGGTGGCGCGTCGGCATCAACCAGGACGCGTGCGGCGGCAACGCCGTCGGTGCCGGGCATGCGGATGTCCATGAGCACCACGTCCGGCCTATGCTCCCGGGCAAGCCGGATGGCCTCGTCGCCGTCACGGGCACCGGCCACCACCTCGTGTTCCCCCAGGTCGGCCACCTGTTGAGCAAGACGCTCACGTGCCGGGGCTTCATCATCGACGATGAGTATGCGCATCCGCTCCTCCGTCACTGCCTCCCTGTGTTGCAGCCTCTGCCTGGCGATACGGCAGGTGCAAACAGACACGATACCGGTCGGCATCGGTGGCCGTCAGCAGGTGCGCCGCGCTGCCGAAGGCGTGCTGCAGCCGCTCGGCCACGTTGGCCTGGGCCATCCCCAATCCGCTCTGCGAGGCACTGTCCCTGTCGCTGGTGGGCAGCGGGTTGTCCACGCAGATCATCAGGGTCCGGGCCTGGCGCTGGCCGAGGATGCGGATGACCCCGCCGTCGCGACGCGGTTCAATGCCGTGGTAGACGGCGTTCTCCAGCAGCGGCTGCAATGTCAGTGGCGGCAGGTGGGCGTCGCCCGGAAGCCCGTCAATCTGCCACACCACCGCGAGCCGCTCCCCGAGGCGCAGCTGTTCCATGTGCAGGTAGCCCTCGGCCAGACGGATCTCGTCCTCCAGACGCGCCAGTTCGTCACCGGATTCCAGGCTGGCGCGGAACAGGTCGGCCAGGTCCTCTACGGCGGTCTCCGCCTGCTCAGGCCGGGCGCGGATCATCGAAGCGATGGTGTTGAGGCTGTTGAACAGGAAATGCGGACGAATACGTGCCTGCAGGGCCTGGAGCCGGGCAGCGGAGGCATTCTCGATCCGGCGCCGCCAGTCCTCTTGCAGGTAGAAGTAGCGTAGAACCACTGCGGCGACCAGGGCGGCAATGCCAAGGCTGCGGGCCATGAACCCGGGCGAACTGCTACCGCTCTCGGCAAGCACGAGCCCCCAGGCCAACCAGGCCACCACGGCGGTGATGGCGAGCACCATCAGCCAGGCGATGAGGCCGGCGTTGTGGGGACGCATGCGGGCTAGCCAGCTGCGGCTCAGGCACAAGGCCAGGGTGCAGCCCAGGGCAATCCACTGGACGTACAGGGTATAGAGGCTCAACGCCTGCCAGCGGTCCACGCCCGGGGGCTGGGCAAGAACCAGCACGAACACCAGCAGCTCGGCGATGACCACCACCACCAGGATGGTTCGCAGGTTGCAGAAGTCGGGCAGGAAGCCGGAAGTGGCCGGCGTGTCAGTTGTCTGGTTCTTGTCCATGGCGCGCCGCTGGGCCGTTTGCCGTTCAGTGTGGTGGGTGAGAGAGCGCGCGGCAAGCGGCGGGGGCAGCCGCACTGATATACTGCCGCGCAGGTCACGGACGGGGCGCACGGACCGCAGCGGCGGGCGAGCACCCTTTACCGTGGCGGTATCCCGGAGTCGTCGATTGCGGACACGCTGTGAATACATCC
>SLMR01000403.1 GCA_007133445.1 Aquisalimonas sp.
AACGGCTCTCCCCGGTCATTTCGAACCCCTGCAGGCTGATCCGGGAACCATCATCAGGGTCGGTCAGCTCCAGGCTGCCGGCGGTCAGCTCACCGCGCTGTTCGTCGAAGCTGCGATTGAGCCAGGTGGTTCCGCTGAGGCCGCTGAAACGTACCGTCTGCCCGTTCTCCAGGGTTTCCTCGAAACCCGGGCTGGTGTAGCGCACCGTACTATTGCCGCGGAAGTCCACCAGGGTATCGGCACTCACGATGGACCCTGTGGCGGCGAGCCAGGGGAGGCGGTCGCGCGTTGCCTCATCCGGGGTGATCTCGCTATTGACACGCGCGGCGCCGAAACGGTCATCGCCGCCCAGGAAGAGCGGGCCGTGCCCAATGGTGTCCTCGACCACGAACACCGGGCGTCCGGTGGAGTCATCGTCGGCGAGGTCGGCGATGATCTCGTTCCAGAACGGATCAGCCAGCGCAAGTTCCGTCCGCGCCGTCGAGGATCGCCACCCCCGATCAAACTGCTGACTGACAACTTCGAAGGTGCCTTCCTGCTGGATCGTCGTCCAGGCCAGCTCGTACTGGCGCTCGACGGTGCTGGCGCCCCAGGACATTCCACCCACGATCAGGCCGGCCGCCACCACGGGCACGCCAACGGTCAACAGAACTCGCATGGCTCCCTCCAATCGGTGTAACAACTTTCCCTGTGAATCCGCCGCCGCGGGACGCGGTCGGCGGCAATCGCGTCAGGCGTTCAGCGCCTGATCCAGGTCCCAGAGGATATCATCGGCGGTTTCGATACCGACGGACAGTCGGATCATGTCCGGGCTGACGCCGGCAACACGCTGCTGCTCTTCGTCCATCTGCCGGTGTGTGGTGGAGGCCGGATGAATGACCAGGGTCTTTGCGTCGCCCACGTTGGCCAGGTGACTCAGGAACTGGCAGTGCTCGATGAACCGCACGCCGGCCTCGTGGCCGCCCTCGACACCGAAGGTGAGAATGGCGCCGGCGCCCCGGGGCAGGTACTTCTGCGCCAGAGCGTGATAGGGGCTGTCCTCAAGCCCGGCGAACTTCACCCAGTTCACCCTGGGGTGCTCCTGCAGGAAGCGCGCAACCTTCATGGTGTTCTCGCAGTGGCGCTCCATCCGCAGCGGCAGCGTCTCCACGCCCTGTATCAGGAGAAAGGCGTTCATGGGTGAAAGCGTCGCACCCAGGGTTCGCAGGGTTTCAACCCGGCACTTGGTGATGAAGGCGAAATCGCCGAACGTCTCGTAAAAGCGTACCCCGTGGTAGCCCTCGGAAGGCTCGATCATCTGCGGGAAGTTGCCGTTGTCCCACGGGAACTTGCCGGACTCGACGATCACACCGCCCAGAGTGGTGCCATGGCCACCGATGAACTTGGTTGCTGAATGGACGACGATGTCGGCGCCGTGCTCGATCGGTCGGCACAGGTGGGGGCTCGCCAGGGTGTTGTCCACCACCAGCGGAATGCCCGCGTCATGGGCGATATCCGCCACCGCCTCGATGTCGAACACATTCCCGAGCGGGTTACCGATGGTCTCGCCGTACAGGCACTTGGTACGCGGTGTGATGGCGCGGCGGAAGTTCTCCGGGTCATCCGGGTCCACGAAGTGGACAGTGATGCCCATCTTGCGGAAGGTCACGTTGAGCTGACTGAAGGTGCCGCCGTAGAGCGTGCGCGCGGCGACGATCTCGTCGCCCTGCTGGCACAACGTCAGCAGCGCCGTCATCTGCGCGCCCATGCCGGAGGCCACGGCCAGGCAGGCACGCCCGCCTTCCAGCGCGGCGATGCGCTCCTCCAGCACCGCCGTCGTGGGGTTGTTCATACGCCCGTAGATGTTGCCGAAGGTCTGCAGGTTGAACAGGCTGGCCGCGTGGTCCGTGCTGTCGAACACGTAGGACGTGGTCTGGTAGATCGGCACGGCGCGTGCGCCGGTGGCGGCGTCCGGGATGTGGCCCGCGTGCAGGCACAGGGTCTCGATACCGAATTCTCTGTCACTCATGCTCGTGTCCTGTAATCCGCCGAATCAGAAGGTCACGTGGGAGGGCCGTTTGGCGGAGATCACGCCGGTGTTCACGCCCATCCAGTTCAGGCCGCCGAACAACCGCCCGTACTCGATCTTCATGCAGCGGTTCATCACCACGTCCAGCCCGGCTTCCCGGGCGCGTGCCGCCGCCTGTTCGTGAATCACCCCGATCTGCATCCACACCACCTTTGCGCCGATGGCGATGGCATCCTCCACCAGCGCCGGTACCTCCTCGGGCCTACGGAATATATCCACCACGTCCACTGGCTCGGGGATGCTGCGCAGGTCCGGGTAGCACCGGCGGCCCAGCACTTCCTCATAGGCTGGATTAACGGGGATCACGTTGTAGCCGTGGTCGACCATGTACTTGGCCGCAAAATAGCTCGGCCGGTGCCAGTTGGCCGACAGGCCCACCACTGCCACGTTCCGATAGTCCGCCAGAATGCGGCGCAACTGGCTGATCTCGTCGCTCATGAAAACTCTCCCCGTGCTCGCGATCGCTGGATTCTCGCCCACCCGCCGCGCATCTGTCATCTTTTCCCTCACAGCGTTACGCTCAATGCCACACAACAACAGAGCGGAGGAGACACCATGGCGGATTCGATCAACATCTACGAGCAGCACCTGGCCCAGAATCCGGCCAACTACGTGCCCCTCACGCCGCTGACGTTCCTGGAGCGCACGGCATCGGTGTATCCGGACCACACCGCCGTGATCCACGGCCAGGTCCGCCGCACCTGGTCCGAGACGGCTGAGCGCTGCAACCGGCTGGCCAGCGCGCTGTCCCGGCGCGGCATCGGCAAGGGCGACACGGTGGCCGCCATGCTGCCGAACATCCCGGAGATGTTCGAGGCGCACTTCGGTGTGCCCATGACCGGCGCCGCGCTCAATGCCCTGAACATCCGCCTGGACGCCGACGCCATCGCCTTCATGCTGGAACACGGCGAAGCGTCGGTGATCCTGGTGGACCGTGAGTTCGGCGGCGTCATCCGCGAAGCCCTGGGCAAGGTCAGTCACGACGTCCTGGTTGTAGACGTCCACGACCCGGAATTCGACGGCGGCGAAGCAATCGGCACCATGGACTACGAGGCCCTGCTGGCCGAGGGCGACCCCGGTTTTCGCTACACCCCGCCCGCGGACGAGTGGGATGCCATCTCGCTCAACTACACCTCCGGCACCACCGGCAACCCCAAGGGGGTGGTCTACCACCATCGCGGCGCGTACCTGAACGCCGTTGGCAACACCATGGTCTGGGACATGTCCGGGCACCCGGTCTACCTCTGGACCCTGCCCATGTTCCACTGCAACGGCTGGTGCTTCCCCTGGACCATCACCGCCTGCGCAGGCACCCATGTATGCCTGCGCAAAGTGGAGCCGGAGAAGATCATGCAGCTCATCAAGGAACACAAGGTGACCCACCTGTGCGGCGCCCCCATCGTGCTCAACGGCCTGCTGAACGCCTCGGACGAGGCCAAACGCGGCCTGGACCACGAGGTGCAGATCATGACCGCAGCAGCCGCCCCGCCGGCGCAGGTGATCGCCGGCATCGAGGAAATGGGCTTCCGGCTCACCCACGTCTACGGTCTCACCGAGGTCTACGGGCCGGTTACCGTCTGCGCCTGGCACGACGAGTGGGACGAGTTGCCGCTGGAACAGCGCGCCCGCGTCAAGGCCCGCCAGGGGGTGCGTTACCAGACCCTGGAAGGCGTGATGGTTGGTGATTCGGACACCATGGAACCCGTGCCACAGGATGGCGAGACCATGGGCGAGATCTTCATGCGCGGCAACACAGTGATGAAGGGCTACCTGAAGAACCCGGACGCCACGGACAAGGCCTTCAAGGGCGGCTGGTACCACACCGGGGATCTGGCCGTGTGGCATGCGGATGGCTACGTGGAGATCAAGGACCGGCTCAAGGACGTGATCATCTCCGGGGGCGAGAACATCTCCACCATCGAGGTGGAGGACACCCTCTACCGCCATCCGGCCGTCCTGGAGTGCGCCGTAGTCGCCCGTCCCGACGAGAAATGGGGCGAGACCCCCTGCGCCTTCGTTACACTGAAGGCGGGCCATGA
Source organism: Aquisalimonas sp. (assembly GCA_007133445.1). The sequence goes on from SLMR01000403.1 coordinate 4,108, forward strand.
GGACACGGCGGCAGAAGACATCATCCAGTTCTGCCGCGATAACATGGCCCATTACAAGGCACCGAAAACGGTGGTCTTCGACGAACTGCCGAAGACCTCCACCGGCAAGATCCAGAAGTTCGCGCTCAGGGATCGGGCGAAGGACCTGAACACATGATGGCATGTCGCCCCTGGCGGGCGGTTGCGTCAAGGGCCCGCCGTTCGTGGGCGGGCGGCTCGTCACGAGACACGAACAAACCGGAGGACACCATGAGCCAACCCGCACCCGACACCGACTCCCCCATTCGCGTCCGCCACGAGGGTCACATCGCCCGCGTGGGCTTCAACGAACCCGAGCGCTACAACCCCCTGCGGGCCGAGGTCATCGACGCCCTGCACAGCGCGCTGGACACCATCGCCGAAGACAGCAGCGTGCGCGTAGTCATCATCGACGCGGAAGGCAAGGCGTTCTGCGCCGGCCACGATCTGCGCGAGGTCCGCTCCATGGAGGACCGGACCGAGCACCAGGCCCTGTTCGACCGCTGCAGCGCTTTCATGCAGCGGGTGGTGAGCCTGCCGCAACCGGTGATCGCCCAGGTCCAGGGCATCGCCACGGCCGCCGGCTGCCAGCTCGTCGCCACCGCCGACCTGGCCGTGGCCGGCCGCTCCGCGCGGTTCGCCACCTCGGGCATCAATCTGGGGCTGTTCTGCAGCACCCCGGCCGTGGCGGTCAGCCGCGTGGTGCCGCGCAAGAACGCCCTGGAGATGCTGTTTACCGGCGATTTCGTCGAAGCCGATGAAGCCGCCCGCCTCGGGCTGGTCAACCGCGTCGTGGACGACGGGCAGCTGGTGGCCACCACCACCGAAATGGCGGAGAAGATCGCTGCCAAGCCGCCGGAGGCCATCCAGGCCGGCAAGGCCCTGTACTACCGTCAAAGCGACAGGGACCTGGCCGCAGCATACGACGACGCCTCCGCCACAATGGCGTGCAACATGGACACCGACGCCGCCCGGGAAGGCGTGGACGCGTTCCTGGAGAAGCGCAAGCCGCGGTGGTGACGACAACGCGCCAGCCCACCGGCGTCCTCGCCTCGCTCGCCCCGGCGTAGGGTGCATCTTGATGCACCGCGTCTCCCGTCGGCGCTGGATGACCGACATCGGCAAGCCGTCGGGTGGCTGCCTTCGACCCGGGGGCGCTGATCGGGTACTCCGCTCACGGACACGCTGTGAATACATCCCTGTACGCTCGACGCTGGCCTTCCATGGCCAGCGACGGTCCGTGACCGGAGCACCCGATCAGCGCCTGCGGCATGGACCTGCGTCCGGGGGAGTAACCGGCATGACCGGTTGCTCTGGGATGCGGTGCATCAAGATGCACCCTACGCCTGTCCAGCCGACGCATACCGGCCGCGACGCACCGCCCCGCATCACGTGAAACACGTACCAGGGCAGGTGCATCGGGATGGAGCCGGCACGTAACTGTCGGGTTCAGCTGAAGCGGCTGAAGTCGGGTTGGCGCTTCTCGAAGAAGGCGGCCACCGCTTCCTGGTGCTCCTCGGAGACGAGTCCGGCCGCGAAGGCTTTGCTCTCGGCTGCAATGGCGTCGCGCATGCGCTCCTGCTGGAACGTGCTGTTGATCAGCGCCTTGGTGGCGCGCACCGCCTGGGGCGGCAGGGCGGCCAGCTTCTGTGCCGTGGCCATGGCCTGCTCGTCCAGTTCCGCGTCGCTGCAGCTCATGGACACGATGCCCAGCTCCCGGGCGCGCTCGCGGTCGAAGGGCTCGCCCAGCAGCAGGGTATGACTGGCCTGGGTCCGGCCCGCCAGCAGGGGCAGGATGTAGCTGCAGGCGAACTCCGGCGTCAGGCCGAGGCGCACGAACGGCAGCGAGAAACTCGCCGTCTCGCTGGCGGCCACCACATCACAGTGCAGCAGCATGGTGGTGCCGATACCCACCGCGTGGCCGCGCACCGCCGCCACCACCGGTTTGGGGAAGTCCACCATGTCGTCGATGAACTTCATGGCCGGCGCCTTCTCGCCACTGGCCACCCGCTTCTTCCCCTGCTCACCGAAGTCCTGGAGATCATTGCCGGCGGTGAAGCTGTCGCCCGCGCCCTGAAGCAGAACCGCGCGCACGCTGCCATCCTCGCGGGCGTCGTTCATGGTGGCGCGCAAGGTGTCGTACATCTCGCCGGTGAGGGCGTTGCGCTTTTCCGGACGATCCAGGGTGACGACGAGCACGCCATCACGGCGTTCGGTGCGAATGCTCATGATTGAACCTTTCCTTGGGAGAACGCCTCCATGGGACCGCATGACGCGGCCCGATGGAGGCTATGATGGATTGAAATCAGAAATCCTGCTTGGCCAGCCACGGTACCATGCGTTCGAAGGCTTCCTCGATCTTCTCCATGGACGTGGAGTAGCTGATGCGCAGGGAATTGCTGCAACTCTCGCCGAAGGCGTCTCCCGGCACCGTGCAGACCCCCGTCTCCTGCAGCATGCGCAGGCAGACCTGGTTGGCATTGGCGCCGTGGGGCAGGGACGGGAAGATGTAGAACGCGCCCTGGGGCCAGTAACCGGTCAGATGCGGCGTTTCGCTGACCAGCTGCACAACGCGGTCCCGGCGCTGGGCGTATTCCTGCACCATGTCATCCACGCAACTGCGATCCCCCTTCAGGGCGGCGATGCCGGCCCACTGGGCCGGGGTATTGGCCACGGTGGTGGTGAACATGTGGTAGCGGCGCAGCTTCTTGATCGCCCCCTGGCTGGAGATGATCCAGCCGATGCGCAGGCCGGCCATGCTGAACGTCTTGGAGAAACTGCTGGCCACCATGACGTTGTCCAGATCCATGGCGTGGCGCAGCACGCTGGGGTATTCCATGTCATCCAGCAGCAGGTGATCGTAGACCTCGTCGCTGAACACGTACACGCCGCGGTACGCAGCTTCCTGGCAGATGGCGTCGATGGTCTCCGCCGGGTAGACCGTGCCGGTGGGGTTGCTGGGCGAGTTCAGCACGATCCCGTAGGTGCGCATGCCGATGTTGTCGATCACTTCCTGTGGATCGAGCTGGTGGCCATGCTCGGCGCGCGTGGGAATGTACTTCACTTCGCCGCCATTCATGCGGATCAGCGGCGCGTACAGCAGGAACGTCGGGTCGGTGACCAGGAACTGTCGCCCGGGGGCGGACGTGGCCGTCAGCGCCAGGTACATGGCCTCGGTGCAGCCGGCGGTGATGAGGATGTTGTCCTCGGTCAGCGTGCGGTTGTAACGCTGGCTGTAGTACTCGGCCAGGGCGGTGAGCAGTTCCGGCAAGCCGGCGTCCATGGTGTAGCCCGTGTGTCCCTCCTCCAGCGCCTCGATGTAAGCATCGATGATATGGCGCGGGGTGGGGAAGTTCGGCTGACCGATGGACAGATGCACCACGTCCTCCATCGACGCGGCCAGGTTGACCATCTTGCGGATGCCCGCCACGGGGATCGCGCGCAGCGCCGGTGCCCAGCTGGCATCCCGGACGTCGTCCAGGTCCTGCGCTTCGGTATCGATCGGGTTGACTGCCATGATTCCTCCGTGGGGACGACCGGCGCCGCGGCCACCGCCTGAAAAAGCGCTATCAGGCGGAGCGTATGCCCCCGCACAACGCCGGGTCAAGCGCCGCAAAAATCCCGGCATGACGCGGCCTGGGCGCCGTCCGGTTGACGCTCCACCAAGCGCTCTATAACGTCGCCGGGAACGGCGGTGGAACCCGGGATGCCGGATCCACCCGCCAGCCGATCACAGCGGGAGCGCTACCATGCAGCAACCGGTCATTGCCGTACTCACCGGAGAGGGGGACGACCTGCCGCCCGGGCTTGACGCCGTGGCGGACACCGTCCAGCTGCGGCTTGCCAACAGCCGGGCCAGTCTCGAGCAGGCCCTCCCCGGGGCGGATATCCTGCTGGTAACGGATTTCCGGACAGACATGCTGGCCGAATGCTGGCATCTGGCCGACCGGCTCCAGTGGGTACACGCCACCAGCGCCGGAGTCGACGCGCTGATGTTCCCGGGCCTGCAGGACAGCGATATCCCCATCACCAATGCCAGGGGGATTTTCGACCGCCCCATCGCCGAATTCGTCCTTGGCCTGGTGCTCGCCTTCGCCAAGGACCTCCCCGCTTCAGTGCGCTACCAGGACCAGCACGTCTGGCAGCACCGCGAGACCGAAACCATCCGCGGCAAGCGTGCGCTGGTTGTCGGCGCCGGCGCCATCGGCCGGCAGATCGGCCGCATGCTGGCCGCCGCCGGCATGGACGTGGAGGCCATCGCCCGCTCGGCACGCCAGGACGACCCGGACTTCGGCCGCGTCCATGCCCAGCACACGCTGCTGGAGCAGCTGCCCGAGGCGGATTACGTGGTGGTGGCTGCCCCGCTGACGGATGCCACGCGCGGGCTGTTCGACCACCGCGCCTTCGCCGCGATGAAACCGGAGGCGCGGTTCATCAACATCGGGCGTGGGCCCATCGTCGATACCGAGGCACTGGTCGAGGCCCTGGAAGCCGGCGGCATCGCCGGTGCGGGACTGGACGTGTTCGAGGAAGAGCCGCTGC
>SLMR01000174.1 GCA_007133445.1 Aquisalimonas sp.
ATGGCCAGGATCAGTGTCAGTGAGGTCATCAGAATGGGCCGCAGCCGGATCGGGCAGGCCTCCTGCAGTGCCTCGTTGACGCTCAGCCCCCGCTTCACGCGGTACTGGTTGGTGAGGTCCACCAGCAGAATGCCGTTCTTGGTCACCAGCCCCACCAGCAGCACCAGGCCGATCATGGAGTAGATGTTCAGCGTGTGGTTGAACAGCCACAGTCCGACGATGCCGCCCACCATGGCCAGTGGCAGCGCGGCCAGGATGATGAAGGGCTGCAGGAACGAGTTGAACTGACTGCCAAGGACCATGAACACCAGCACGACGGCCACCACGAACACGAAGATGATCGCCGCGGCGGTCCGCTCGAACTCTTCGGCCTGGCCGATCAGGTTCAGGGAGTAGCCCAGCGGCAGGATTTCCTCGGCCTCCTCTTCCACCATGCTGACGGCCTCTGCCAGCGGTACCGCCGGGTTGGAGTAGAATTGGGCGGCGTACTGGAGATCGTAGCGGCCGATGACCGCCGGGCCGAGTTCCGGCTCGAAGGTCGCCAGGGTGTCCAGGCGTACCATGTCGCCGGACTCCGAGCGCAGGAAAAGCTTGCGCAGATCCTCGGGTGTCTGCAGCGTTCCCTCCCGGGCCTTGAGGCGGACATCGTAGCGCTCGCCGTCGCCGGGATCGTCGTTGTACCGGGCTACGTCGATGCCGCCGGCCAGCACGTTGGCGGCGCGGGTGACATCGAAGGTGCTGATGCCAAGCGTCCGGGCGCGGTCCCGGTCAACGCTCAGCACCAGCTCCGGCTGGTCCAGATCCAGATCCAGGTCCAGGGTGTCGATCTCGTCGCGGCCGCGCAGCCGGCTCTCCATCTCCTCGGCCAGGTTCGCCACCTCGTCCAGATCCGGGCCGCTGATGTTGAACTGGAGCGGCTCGCCACGCTGGCCACCGATCAGCGGCACCGACGAGGCGAACGCCTGCACCCCGCTCAGTTCGGCCAGCTCGGCCTGCACCTGCTGGGTGATCTCCTGTTGGCTCAGGCGGCGCTCATCCCGCGGATCCAGGCGCACGAACGCAATGCCGTCATTGACCTGCCCCTCGTCTCCCAGGCCGATGGCGGTGAAATAGGTGTCGATGCCTTCCTGTTCCCCCAGGATGTCCTCCACCGCCTGGAGCTTCTCGTCGGTGTAGTCGATGCTCGAGCCCAGCGGCGTTTCGATGCTGACAAGGAACTGCCCCTCGTCCTCCTCGGGGGCGAACTCGCCGCCGAGCTGCGGCACCAGGCTGAGCGCGGCCACGGTGGCCACCAGCACCACCGCCAGGGTGAGCAGCCGCTGGCGCAGCACGTTGCCCAGCAGCCAGCGATAGCCTGCCTCCATGCCGCGGAAGCCGCGCTCCAGCACGTTGTACACGGTCCCGTGCTCCTTCGGCACGCGCAGGAAGCGGGAGCACAGCATGGGTGTCAGGGTCAGGGCGACGATGCTGGAGGCCAGCACACCCATGGCCACCACCACGGCGAAGGACTCGAAGAACCGGCCGATAATGCCCTCCATGAACAGCACCGGCAGGAAGATCGAGATCAGCGACAGCGTGGTCGCGATAATGGCGAAGAACACCTCGTTGGAGCCGACAATGGCGCCCTCGACCGGATCCTCGATGCCCTGCTCCCGGTGTCGGAATATGTTCTCCAGCACAACGATGGCGTCGTCCACCACCACGCCGATGAGCAGCAGCATCGCCAGCATGGTCAGCGAGTTCAGCGTGTAGCCGAAGAAGAAAATCACCGCAATGACCGCTGCCAGCGCCACCGGGATGGAGAGGGTGACGATCAGGGTCGAGCGCAGGTTCTTCAGGAACAGCCACAGCACGAAGGCGGCGAACAGGATGCCCAGGCCGATGGTCTGGTAAAGGGTCTCGATCATCTCCAGGATGAACACCGACTGGTCGGAGGCGATGTTTACCTCCATGCCGGGAGGCAGCTGGGGCCGGATCTCGTTCTCCAGGCGGTCCTTGACCTCCTCGATGATGGCCACCGTGTTGGTGCCCGAGACCTTCACCACCCCCAGGCCCACGGTGGGCTCGCCGTTGAAGCGGGCCAGGGCGCGCGGGTCCTCCAGGCCGTCGACCACCTCGGCCACGTCGCGGAGCCGGATCAGGGCGCCGTCCTGGGAGGCGACGATGAGCTCTTCCAGCGCGTGGGGCTGGTTGTACTCCATGTCCAGCTTCAGCAGCCGTTCCGTGCGCTCGGCCACCAGGAAGCCGCCGGGGAGCTGGAAGTGCTCGGTCTCGATGGCGTTGACCAGGTCGTTCACGGTCAGGCCGTAGGCGGCCAGCCGGTCGGGCTCCACCTCGATGCGGATGTTGCGCTCCAGGCCGCCGCCGACCTGGACCTCGCCGACGCCGTTGATGTTCTCGATCTGCGGCCGCACGGTGTTGCGGGCGTACTGCCCGAGCTGCTGCAGCGTGCGGTCGCCCTGGACGCTGAGCCACATGATGGCCTGGGCGTCCGTCTCCACCTTCTGGATGATGGGGTCCTCGGCGTCCTGCGGAAGATCGGAGCGGATTTCGTTGATCTTGGCCTGGACTTCGTTGAAGGCCACGTCGATGTCCACGTCCAGGTCGAAGGTGACCGTGACCACCGAGGTGCCCGGGATGGAGTTGGACTGGATGTAGTCGATGCCCGGCACCGTGTTCACCGCCCGCTCCACCTCGGAGGTGATGGAGGCGTCGATGATGTCCGGGTCGGCCCCGGGCTGCGCCACCACCACGTTCACCACCGGGAAGTCGATGTTGGGGATGCGGTCGGTGCCGATCTCCTGGTAGCCGATAAAACCGAACAGCACCAGCACGGCGCTGATCATCACCGCCAGGACATGTCGCCGGATGGATAACTCTGGCAGCGTCATGAGCTCAGTCCTCGCTGGTGCGGATCGCGGCCTCGTCGGACAGGAAGCCGGCCCCGTCCACGGCGATGATCTCGCCCTCGTCCAGGCCGGAGCGGATCTCGACGCTGTCGGCCATCCGCTGCCCCACGTCCACGTCCCGCTGGTGGGCGGTGTCGTCCTTGATCACGTACACCACCTCTGCACCCGGTCGCTGGACCACGGCTTCGGCCGGCACCACGACGCTCTCGCGCTCCTCCACGGTCACATCGGCGTTGACGCTGCCGCCCTGGCGCCAGCCGCCGGGGTTCTCCACATTGACGATGGCCTCGAAGGTCCGGCTCTGTTCCGCCAGGCCGGGCCGCAGTTCCGAGATGCTGCCGTCCACCTCGCCGCCGGCCACCGGTGCGGCGAGACGCACCGCCTGGCCCACCTCCAGGCGCTGGGCCACGGTCTCCGGGAAGGGCAGACGGATGCGCAGCAGATCCTGGCTCACCACCGTGAACAGCGGTTCCCCGGGGGAGGTGTGATCGCCCTCGGAGACGTAGCGCTCGTCGATGGCGCCGTCCACCGGCGCATCCACCCGGGTCTTCTCCAGGTCCCGTTCGGCGTTGCGCAGGCCGGCGCGGGCGCCTTCCAGGTCTTCCTCCAGCGACTCCACTTCACCCTCGGTGGCATCAAACTGGGACTGGGTGACGTAGCCGTCCTCCAGAAGCTCGGCGTTGCGTTCCAGCTCCCGGCGCTGCGTCCGCAGGCTGACCTCCAGCCGCCGCACATCGGTGCGCGCCTGGGCCAGCGCGAGCTCGTAGGGTTCACGGTCGATCTGCAGCAGTCGGTCGCCGCGGGAGACCTCGTCGCCCTCTTCCACGTAGATCTCCTGGATCGGGCCGGAGACCTCGGCGGTCAGGGAGGGCGCCGTCTTGCTGGTGAGCCGCCCGATGGTGTTCTCGCTGACGCGGACCGTGCGCTTGCTGGCCTCCTCGGTGGAGATCAGCACGCCGGAGGCGCCATCGTCGCCGTTGTCATTTCCGTTGTCGTTGCCGTGATCGCCGCAGCCGGTGGCAGCGACGGTCAGGCCGGCAAGCAGTAGCAGGCGCAGAATACGTGGCATGGTCACGGTTCCTTGCATGGTTGAAGGCACGCTCAAGTCGCGGCGCTGGCGTGGGCTTCCAGGCCGGGGCGGAGGAGTTCCATGAGCGCCCCGCAGTAGACGTCCGGTGTGCATGCGGCACCCGCCCCGTCGAGCCGGGGCAGCACGTCCCGGAGCTGAAAGTAGATGAAGGTGCTGCCGAGCAGCGTGAGGGTCAGGCTCAGGGCAGACGTGCCGTCGCGCCCGCCGAGGCCGCGTTCGACCAGCTGCAGAAGTTCCTGCATACCCTCGCCGATGGTCTCCTCGGCGCGTTCGCGGCGCGGGTCGCCGCGGTTGCTCAACATCTGACGCAGGAAAAGGTTTACGGCCGCGGGCTCGCTGAGCATGGTGTCCAGATGGCCACGGGCGAACTCCTCCAGGCGCTGGGCGATGGGCACGCTGTCGTCCCGCAAACCGTCGAGGAGGGCATCGAACGTGAGCCGGGAGTCTTCCAGCACCGCCTCGTAGAGGTTGCCCTTGTTGCCGAAGTGGTGGAAGACATTGGCTTTGCTGACACCGGCGCGGGTGGCGATGTCGCGGATCGAGACGCCCTCGAAGCCGCGCTCGGTGAACAGCTCTCTGGCGGACGTCAGGACGCGGTTCGCGGCTTCGGTGCGCGTTGCCGTTGATTGCGTGCGCTGGTCCGGCATGCTGGGCCTCATGGTGATGATTGCGGGTCCGCGCGCCGCCGCCGAGGTGTCCGGTGCGCGGACGGGCGAAGGCTGACCGGTCGGTCGGACGGCCGACTTTACCGTCCGCTGCCGGAGGATGCAAGCGCGCGAGAGCGGGGGTGGGGAGTCAGTCAGCCGCCGGCGCTGACGCCGGCGAGCAGCAGCAGCACCGCGACCACGGCGGCGGTGGCATGCAGCAGGATCAGCGGAAGCACGATGGGTTCGTCACGCCGCCGGACCAGCAGCGTGAACAGGCCGCCCAGCGCGGCCAGCAGGAAAACGAAGAAGGCGCTGTTCAGCAAAAGGTTCTCCGGGCCGGTGAACACCCGGTACCCCAGCAGGGAGAGCGCGGACAGTGCCAGCAGGCCGTGCAGGTAGCCCAGCGCGAGCACCGGTCTCTGGCGCCGATGGCCGAGCCAGATGGTCAGCCCCCCAAGGCTCATGGCGACCGTGAACAGCAGCAGACTGGCCAGTGCCATGCCATTCCACCCTCAACTGCCGAAACCGGTGACACTACCACGCCATGGTCCACATTGGCTGCAACCTCTCCCGGCGGAGATGGTCTGATCAGCACAGTAGCGAGACACCGGAGGTGTGCCATGCTTCGGCCAGCGCGCGTCATCATTGCCGGCCTGCTGTGTTGGGGGCTTGCCCAGCCCGTGGTGGCCAAGGACGACGCAGGCGATCCTGGTGCCTGGAGCTACACCATGGAATCCGGGCTGCTGCGGGACCGGATCCGCCTGCTCATCGACGACGAAACCGCCCTGGAAGCCCACATGCGCTTCGTCGGTAGCCGCAATGTGGCCACGGCGGAGGGCGCGTTTCGCGACCATGCTCTGCATGTCCGCTGCCGGCGCAATCCCCTGGTGGATGCCCTCAACTGCTACGTCCGCGTGGATGGCGAACTGCGCAGCAACCATGTGGTCATCCAGTAAGGCGGGGTTCAGCGTTGTCCCAGGCGATCCAGGGCGCGCAGTTCGGGATCGGCGGTAGTGTCCACCAGAACGGTGGCGCCATGCTCGTCGTCACCCGGCGGTTCCACCACCTGAAGCTGGTAATCAAGCACAGCCGTGTCCGCTTCGGACGGATCGGTGCCTGCCTGCTGGCGCCGCCTGATTCGTTGTCGCAGTTCGGCATCGGGGGCGTGAGCGACCGCCAGGGTGAAGGGCACGCCCGCAGCCCGGGCGCAGGTCCGGAACAGGTCGCGTTCATGTCGGCGCAGGCTGGCGGCGTCCACGACCACGCTGCTGCCGGCCTGAAGTAACTCCTCGGCGAGGCTCGCCAGGCGCTGGTAGGTGCGTTCCGACAGCTCCTGCCCGTAGAGGCCTTCGGCCACGCCCGCGCCGGTGCGCGCACCGGCATCCAGCCCGACCAGGCGCTTGCGTTCCACGTCGGAGCGCAGGCGGATGGCACCCAGGCGCTCCACCACCGCCTGGGCCACGGTGGATTTTCCGCTGCCCGAGAGCCCGTGCATCAGCACCAGCCGTGGCTGCGGCGGTTCCAGTTCGGCGGCGGCCACCGCCAGGTACGTCTCCCGGACATCACGGGCGCGTTGGCGGTCGGCATCGGAGGCGTCCCGGTCCGCCACCCGCAGGCCCTGGACCTTGGCCCGGACCAGAGCCCGGTAGGCCCGGTAGAAGGGCAGCAGCGTGACTCCGCCGTAGTCGCCGGTGGCCTCCAGGTAACTGCTGAGGAAGCGGGCGGCCAGGTCCGGGCGCTGCCGGCTGTGCAGGTCCATGGCCAGGAACGCCACTTCGTTGATGACGTCGATCCAGCGCAGTCCCGGGGCGAATTCGATCCCGTCGAAGATCACCGGCCGGCCATCCACGTCGACGATGTTGCCCAGGTGCAGGTCGCCGTGGCACTCGCGGATGCACCCTTCGCGCCGGCGCTGTTCGAGGAGCGGGGTCAGCGTCTGGAGTCGCTCCTCGGTCCAGCCATGCAGGCGTTCCAGCCGCGGGTCGGCGCCGAGCTGCTCGCGCAGGGCCTTCAGGTTGTCGCGGGCCGGCGTGGTCACGGCCTCGAGGCTGCCCCAGTCGCTGTCCGCTGGCGCCACTGCGGCGGCGTCGTGGAAGGTGGCCACCTGGCGCGCCACATCGTCGAGCTCGGCGGCGCCGAGCTGCTCGCGCTGCAGCAGCCGGTCGAACAGGCGCGTGTCGTCGAAGCGGCGCATCTGCACGGCCCAGTCCAGCAGCGGGCCGTCGCCGTCGATGGCGGGGTCGTCGGGTGTGCCGGTGATGGCCACACGCCGCAGGTAGATGGCCGGGGCCAGGCGGCGGTTCAGGCGCAGCTCTTCGTCACAGGCATGGCACCTGCGTGCCAGGGTGGTGAAGTCGAGAAAGCCCAGGTCCAGTGGCTTCTTCAGTTTGTAGGCGTAGTCATCGGTGAGCAGCAGGGTGGAGATGTGCGTCTCCACGGTGGTGACCGTTGTCACCGGGTGCGGGTAGCGCCCCGGCTCCCGGAGGCATGCGGCCATGCGCCGATGTTCGTCCGCGCTCAACTCTGCGCTGGTCACGGGTTGGCATCTCCGGCGATGGCTGCGCGCAGGTCCCGGATCACCGGCGCCGTGTCGGGGCTGACCCCGCGCCACAGGCGGAAGGATTCCGCCGCCTGTTCCACCAGCATGCCGAGGCCGTCGATGGTCTGCGCGGCGCCATTCTCGCGCGCCCAGCGCAGGAACACCGGTTCGCTTGCGCCGTAGACCATGTCGTAGGCAGTACCGTGGTCGGCGAAGATTCCGGTGGGCAGGGGCGGGAGCTCGCCGCTCAGCCCGGTGGAGGTGCCGTTGATGACCACGTCGAAGGGGCCGTACCCGGCGATATCGTCCAGGCCGCAGGCGGCGGTGTCCTGGGCGTCGAAACACAGGGGCAACAGCTCCGCGGCCCGGCGGACGGTGCGGTTGGCGATCAGAAGCATGGCCGGCTGCTCACCGGCCAGGAGCTGCAGCACGCCGCGTACGGCACCACCGGCGCCCAGCACCAGCACCCGTCGGTCCCGGAGCGTGATCCCGTGGTTGCCGCGCAGGTCCCGTACCAGGCCCTCGCCGTCGGTGTTGTCGCCGTGACGGCCGCCGTCGTCGCGGAACAGCAGCGTGTTGACGGCACCGCAGGCCTCGGCCCGCGGACTGTGGCTGTCGGCCACCGCCCAGGCTTCCTCCTTGAACGGCACGGTAATGTTCAGCCCGTGGCCGCCGCTTTCCTGGAACAGCTCCACGGCTTCAGCAAAGCCGTCCAGGGGGACTTCCAGGCGATCGTACTGGATGTCCTCGCCGGTCTGCTCGGCGAAACGGGTGTGAATCCACGGTGAGCGGCTGTGGCCGATGGGGTTGCCGAAGACGGCGTAGCGGTCAGTCATGATGTCATGCGAGCGCGTTAGCCGCGCTCCTCCTCGATCAGCCACTCGGCCACACGCCCGGCGAAGTAGGTGAGCACGCCGTCGGCGCCGGCGCGTTTCATGGCCGTCAACGCTTCCAGGGCGCAGGCGCGCTCGTCCAGCCAGCCCTTTTCCGCAGCGGCCATGAGCATGGCGTACTCGCCGCTGACCTGGTAGGCGAAGGTGGGAGCGCCGAAGGTGGTGCTGACCCGGTGGATGATGTCCAGGTAGGGCATGCCCGGCTTGACCATCACCATGTCCGCACCCTCTTCCAGGTCGAGCGCGACCTCGCGAATGGCCTCGTCGGTGTTGGCCGGGTCCATCTGGTAGGTCTGTTTGCCCGCGGCACCCAGGTTGCTGGCGGAGCCCACGGCGTCCCTGAAGGGGCCGTAGTAGCTGGAGGCGTACTTGGCGGAGTAGGCCATGATGCGGGTATGTGGGTGGTCCGCGGCCTCCAGTGCCTCGCGGATGGCGCCGATACGGCCGTCCATCATGTCCGATGGGGCGACGATGTCCACGCCGGCCTCGGCGTGGCAGAGCGC
>SLMR01000285.1 GCA_007133445.1 Aquisalimonas sp.
TCGAAGCCGTCCGGCGTGGCCTCCTCCGCCGCGTACAGGGTTCTCAGCTCCAGCTCCAGCGCGGCAAGATCGCTGTCCAGCCCCCGGAGAGTTCCATCACCCTCGTCATCGGTGTGGTCGTGGAGCCAGCGCCGGACGCGCCGCTGCATCTCCGCAATGCTGGGTTCGGTTGGCATGGATGGCTCCCTGGAGACCATGGCTTGACGGTCCCATGGTGCAACAAACGGGCAGCGGATTTCGAATCATGCAAATGAAATGCATGAAGCCGTCGTTGCTGCGCCGCGCCTCGCGAACGCCCGCTACCGGAACGCGGGCTCGTCGAAGCTGCGTAGCTTGCGGGAGTGGAGCGCGTCGATCCCGGACTGCTCGATGATGCGCAGTGTCTCCAGACCGATGGTCAGGTGCTGGTTGATGCGGGTGCGGTAGAAGGAGTTCGCCATGCTCCGCAGCTTGAGCTCACCGTGCATGGGTTTGTCCGAGACGCACAGCAGCGTGCCGTAGGGCACCCGCAGGCGGAAGCCGTTGGCCGCAATCGTCGCGCTTTCCATGTCCACGGCGATGGCCCGGGACTGGCTGAAGCGCTCGTAGAGTTCGTCGTAGCGGAATTCCCAGTTGCGGTTGTCGGTGCTGGCCACGGTGCCGGTGCGCAGCCGCGTCTTGATGTCGGTGCCATCCAGCCCGGTCACCCCGGCCACGGCGTCCTGCAGCGCCACCTGGATCTCGGCGATGGCGGGGATGGGCACCCACAGCGGCAGGTCCTGGTCCAGCACGTGGTCCTCGCGGATGTAGGCGTGCGCCAGCACGTAGTCGCCGAGCTGCTGCGAGCGCCGCAGCCCGCCGCAGTGGCCGACCATCAGCCAGCAGTGCGGGCGCATCACCGCCAGGTGATCGGTGATGGTCTTGGCGTTGGACGGGCCCATGCCGATGTTGATCAGCGTCACTCCCAGCCCGTCCGAGCGCACCAGGTGGTAGGCGGGCATGGGCGGCATGTGCCGTGGCGTCTCGCCGCCGCTGGTGTACCGCTGCGAACTCGGGGCCGCGGTGATGCGCTCGCCGGGCTCCACGAACGCTTCGTAGCCGTTGTCCTCGTGGATGCGCTTGTGCGCATAGGCCACGAAGTCGTCCACGTAGCGCTCGTAGTTGGTGAACAGCACGAATCCCTGGAAGTGTCGCGGGTCGGTCCCCGTGTAGTGGTGCAGCCGCTGCAGCGCGATGTCCACGCGCTGGGCGGTGAACAGCGACAGCGGGTACGGATGCCCCGGCAGTGTGCGGCCGGTGGCGTTGGCAATGCTGTCGTCGATCAGGCCCAGATTCGGCAGATGGAACACCTCGCTCAACCGCCGCACCCGCTCCTGGTCCAGATCCGCCGTGGCCTCCTCGATCACGAACGGCAGCGGGATCGGCTGATCGCTCACCCCCACCTGCACCGGAACGCCGTGATTGGCGATCAGCAGGCGGATCTGCTCGTGGTAGTAATCGGCGAAGATGTCCGGACGGGTCACCGTGGTGCCGTGAACGCCGGGGTTTCGCAACGAGCCGTAGGTGGGCTGGGCGTCCGTCACCAGTTGGTCGGGCGTGACTTCGATGCCCACGTAGGGATAGCAGGCATCCACCCGCGCCTCGCTGCCGGGTGCGCCACTGACGAACCGCTGATGCGCCTCGCAGATGCGCTCCACGGCGCTGTCGTAGATGTGCTGAATACGGGCCACGGCCTCGTCGGCGGTGTGGCAGGGCCGCAAGTCACGAACGGGGCCGTGTCCGGTGCCGGGCATGGTGCCTCCTCAGTTACGTGTGTTTGACCATACCTCGCGAATTATCGCTCGCGGTAGTACATCCGCATGGCCACGGGCGCGAACACCGCGGTAACGATGACAGACGCAGCCAGCACCCAGATGACATCCACCGGCGCCACCCCGCCATGCATCAGCCCCCGGGAGGCGGTGGTGAGGTGCGTCACCGGGTTCAGCGCCACCACCGTCTGCAGCCAGCCGGGCATGGTGGCCGGGTCCACGAAGATGTTGCTGACGAAGGTGAGCGGGAAGAGCAGCAGGAAGCTGGTGGTCATCACCGACTCGGGCGTGCGCACCATGAAACCGACGATGATCCAGATCCACGACACCGCCGAGGCGAACACCAGCATCAGCGCCACCGCCAGCAGCACGCCCGGCACCCCGGCCTCCGGCCGGAACCCCATCACCAGGCCCACGAGCACCACCACGAAGGCCGCCAGGGAATAGCGCATCAGGTCACCCAGCAGCGCCCCGACGATCGGCGCCGGCTGCCAAATGGGGAGCGAGCGGAAGCGGTCGAACAGGCCCCTCTGGATGTCGGTATTGAGCCCCACACCGGTGTAGACGGTGAGGAACACCACCGTCTGCACCACGATGCCGGGCAGCAGGAACTGCAGGTAGGCATCCAGCGAACCCGCCAGCGCGCCGCCGAACAGGTAGGTGAACAGCACCGTCATCATGATGGGGAACACCATCACGTCGAAGAGCTGAAACGGCACGTGCTTGATCTTGAGAATCGCCCGCCAGCCCAGCGTGATCGCAGCCGCGAGCGCACTGGGTGGCGTCGGCTGATGGTCACTGGCAAGCGCGCGGTGCAACCGGGTGGTACTCATGCCACCTCCTCCTCTGCGCCCTCGTCCTCGGCGCCATGCCCCGTGAGCGCGAAGAAAACGTCGTCTAGACTGGGCTGCGTCAGGGCGAACTCGCGGACCACGATGCCGTTGGCGGTGAGCGCCGACAGGGCCTCGGGCACGCGCTCCTCGGCAAACCCGCGGGCGGAGAGTGTGTCGGGCTCCGCACCGGCGTGGATGTCATCACCGAGCAGGTGCGCCAGCAATCTCCGCGCCTGTTCGATCTGTCCGGCATCCGCCACGCGCACGTGCAGCGCCTGACCACCCACCGACGCCTTCAACTCGCGGCTGGTGCCCTCGGCGATGACGCGCCCCTGATCGATCACCGCCAGGCGCCCGGCAAGCCGGTCCGCCTCCTCCAGGTACTGGGTGGTCAGCAGCACCGTGGTGCCCTCCGCGGCGATGGCACGCACGAAATCCCAGACCTGGTTGCGGCTGCGCGGATCAAGGCCCGTGGTGGGCTCGTCCAGGAACAGCAGCTGCGGCCGGCTGACGAGACTCGCGGCAATATCCAGCCGCCGCCGCATGCCGCCGGAGAAGGTTCGCACCTGCCGGCCGCCGGCCGCACTCAACTCGAACGCCTCCAGCAGTTCACCGGCGCGCACCCGGGCGGCACGCCAGCCATAGCCGAGCAGCCTGGCCACCATCACCAGGTTCTCGCGGCCGGTGAGGTCCTCGTCCACCGAGGCGAACTGCCCGGTCAGGCTCACCTTGGCGCGAACGCGGGCCGCTTCGCGGACCACGTCGTGCCCGAGCACCAGCGCCGAACCCGCCGTGGGCCGCAACAGCGTGGCGAGCATGCGAATGGTGGTGGTCTTGCCCGCGCCGTTCGGCCCGAGCAGTCCGAACACGGCCCCCTGCTCGACCCGCAGGTCAATGCCGCTCACGGCCAGGGTGTTGCCGAACCGCTTTTCCAGGCCGACGGTTTCGATGGCGAGTGTCATGGCTCCTGCCTCCGCGAATGCTGCTCCTCATATCCCGCGCGCCGGAATGCACACAGGGGTCGCGCCGCCCGACGCCGGATCGACAGCGCGGCCGGGGGCAACAGGATGCTACGCCTGTCCGGTGACACAGGCGAGAGCCTTTCGCATGAGGCCGGGAGAGCGGCGCTCAGTGGTCCCGGGGGTCGGACACCTCAGTGCCATCCAGGAGCCCACGGTCCAGCATGAAGCCGGTCACGGCGTCGGACATGCCGTTGATCACGAACTGCACGGCCAGCACCGCCAGGATCAGGCCGAAGATCTTGCCCATGATGTCCTTACCGGTGTCGCCCATGTACTTCACGATGTACCTGGAGTGCACCATCGCGTAGTAGCAGGTGACCATGCAGGCGAACACGGCCAGGAACACCAGCACCGTGTGATAAACCGTGGGCGCCTCGCTGGTGAGAATCATCACCGTGGCAATGGCACCCGGGCCGCTCATGAAGGGAATGGCCAGGGGGATCACCGAGATGTCCTGCGTGATCGCCGCCCTGTCGGACTTCACCTCCTCGGCCAGCTCCCGCTCCTCCCCGGCGGTGTGCCGGATCATGCCGACGGCAATGCCGAACAGAATGATCCCACCGGCGATCCGGAACGCCGCCAGGGTGATGCCGAAGAGCTGAAAGATCGTCCCGCCCAGCAGGGCGAACGCCACCAGCAGCGCCGTCGCCACCTTGGTGGAGCGCAGCGCGATGGCCCGGCGCTCCTCTTCCGTGGCCTTGGGTCGCATGGCCATGAACATGAAGGCCGTGGTCAGCGGATTGACGATCACGAACACCGCGAGAAAGGCGATGACCAGGTATTCCAGCAACACCAGCATGGGGGAAGCTCTCCTGCAGTGACCAAGAACCGTGCAAGTGCTCGGCAATCAACGAGCATTGCGCTCTGGACGGAACCACAAGGCGTTTGCCTACCGCGACGCCTGCCCGCCGACACGCTGCAGCGTGCGGGAGTGCAGTGCCTCGATGCGCTCCACATGGCTGCCACGCCAGTACACGCGTTCGCACGACGTGCATATACGAAAGTGCTGATAGTACCGGCGCGTGAGCGGCTTGAGCCGATGTTCCACCGCCGCCTTCGGGACGTCCGCCAGCTCCCCGTTGCACCGTGCGCAACGGGTGAACGGCCGGGCGCGGCCGTGGAGCTGGAAACGGTCAAACACCTCCTGCAGCTGCTCCACCGGCTGATCGCTGCGAACAAAGTAGCCGTGGGTAATGATGCGGCGCTGCAGGAGCAACCGGTCCCGTGTCAGCAGTATGCGGTGCTCGTCGGCGGAGATGCGTGCGAGTTCGGCGTCATCGTAATCGTTTCTGTAAAGGCAATCGAACCCGGCCAGCCGAAGGTATCGCGCCAGTCTGCCCAGATGCACATCCAGCACGAAACGGGTGATCCGCAGCGGGCTCGACCGCAGCTTCACATGCTCGCTGACATCAAAGGCCTCGAATACCGGATAGACCGCGATGCGCTCACCATCGCGAACGATGTGATCAAACCCCACCGACACACCATCGACCAGAATCAGCTCGATCTCCGCGTGGGGCACCCCCAGGGCCTCGATCATGTCCTTCACCGACGCACGACGATGAAAACGGTGCTCGAACGCCACCTTGCGCCGGTGCGGCGGCAGAAAATCATTGAGCTCCTCGTAGAAGCGGAAATGCGCGACAGCCATGCGTGTACGTCCGCTATGTCCGGATCTCCGTCACCACCTCCGTCTTCACGGAATTGGCGATGAAACACAACTCGTGGGCCCGATGGTGCATCTTCTCCAGTTGCTCCCGGCTCGGCTCAGCCCCGTCCGGAAAGGTGACCCGGGGCCGCAGCGTGACCCGCGTCATCGCGAGTTTTCCGCCCTCATCCCTGGCCATGACCCCGACCGCATCATCCAGATACTCATCAACCGTGAACCCGCGATTGGCGGCGACCGAGAGGAAGAACAGCATGTGGCAACTGGAGAGCGCCGCCACGAACGCTTCCTCCGGATCAACGTTTTCCTCCACCGAATACGGCACTGGCAACACATGCGGCGATGACGACGCCGGCACTTCGGCCCCGCCATCAAACTGCCAGATATGGCCACGACTGAACTGGTCATCGAGGAAGTTCTGGTTATCCCGTTTCCAGACGACTCTTGCAAGGTATTCGGACATGTCCACGTCTCTGATATAGCAGTCAGCTCAACCGCCAATTGAGCGGAATGTATCTCAATCACCACTATACTTGTGAGTGCGCCGCATTGGCGTCTTGCTCACCAATCGTGGGGTGCACCTTGGAGTTGACGGTGGAGGCTACCCATGAGCTATCTGGTCATGGAGCGTACGTTTGACGAGCCAATGCTGGACGCCGACCTGGCACGCATGGGTGAGCGTCTCGGACCCTGTCTGCAGGACCACAGTGTTCAGTGGCTGCGCAGCTATCTATCCAGCGATCGCCGGAGAATGATCTGCACCTTCCAGGCACCGGATGCCGAAGCCGTCCGCATGGCTTACCGCACGGCCGGCTACCCGTTCGAACGTGTCTGGCAGGCGATGGTCCTGCCGACGGACGCAGGGCTCGCACCACCAACGTCATAGGCAGGACAAGATCACGTGGCAACGCCGGACGTGTGCCGGCTGGAAATCCGCCTGCTCGGCAGGGCATCCATCCTGCGCGATGGCACTGCAATCGACCTGCCGCGCTCCCGGAAAGCCCGCGCACTGCTCGCATATCTGGTCACATCGGGCCAGGCACAGTCCCGGGAGCACCTCTGTGACTTCTTCTGGGACGGCCCTGCGAACCCGCGCGCGGAGCTGCGCTGGTGCCTGGCCAAGATCCGCCCCCTGCTCAACGACGACACGACCACCCGGCTGGTCGCAGACGGCGACTACGTCTCCTTCCTGGCCGAGGATGCGGTGCTGGACGTCGCCCGAGTGCGCGAGTTGATCCCCTCGGCCCCCGAGGACGTCTCCACGCATCGCCTCCGACAGGTCGCCGGGCTCCTTCGCGGCCCGTTTCTGGAGGGCGTGGACCTGCCGGACTGCTACGCCTTCGACGCCTGGTGCGTTGCCGAGCGGCAGGCACTCCAGCAGCTGCAGGACGGGGTTCTGCGCACCCTTGTCCAGCGGTTGCTGGACCAGCCGGATGCCGCCTTGCCGTATGCGCGTGACCGGCTGGTGCTGGACCCCTTCTGCGAGGATGCCCACGCCGATCTGGTCATGCTCCTGAACGCGATGGGGCGGACTGCCGAGGCACGGCAGCGTTACGAGCATTGCCGGCGCATGCTGCAGCAGGAACTCGGGCAGACCCCTTCGGCACGACTGGAACAGCTGCATGCGCAGTTGAACCCGGCTTCGCACCCTCTCGCCGCGCCGCACTCACCATCACCCACATCCTCGTCGGATGCGCCACCGCTGGTGGGTCGCCAACGCGAGCTGACAACGATTCGGGACGCGCTGGAAGAACGAGTCCCCCTGCTTATCAGCGGCGAACCGGGCATTGGCAAGTCCCGGCTACTGCGGGAGATTTCCCTCCAGCTTCAGGGCGAGCAGGTTCAAGCGCTCAGGGGGCGGGCATTCGAGATGGATGCCACACGCCCCTATGCACCCTGGATCGACGGCCTGCGCTCGATTCCCATCCCGGCCACTCTGCGGCCGGAACTCGCCGCACTGCTCCCCGAATTGGGTCCGGCTGTCGAAGACTCGGGAGACCGCAACCGCCTGTTCAACGCGGTTGCTCAAGTGGTGATGGACATGACGCGCACCAGTACGCCGGCGGCCATACTCCTGGATGACCTGCAGTGGTTTGACGAGGCGTCGGCCGCGCTGCTGCATTATGTGGTCCACGCCACCACCGGCCATCCGGTTGGGTTCATCCTGGCGGCGCGCGGCGGTGAACTGGAATGCAATGCGGCGGCGCAGCGGGCGATCCACTCGCTGCGCCGGGACCTCGCCCTTCGTATTCTGACCGTGGAGCCGTTGTCCCCGGCGGAAACGGCGACCGTCGCTCACGCCATCGCTCCGGAAGTGGACGGCGACCACGTCTTTCGCGAATCGGAGGGCAACCCGCTGTTCGCCGAGGAAATCGCCCGCTCGCACCAGGGCGGCCAGCCGCTGCTGGGCGATACCCTTGGCGGTCTGATTGCGGGCCGTCTTGCGGGTGTTGGCAAGGAAGCGGCAGAGATTCTCCCATGGGCCGCGGCGCTAGGACGCCGGCTCAACCCGGATCGCCTGGCGGCGGTGATGAACCTGCCCGGCACGACCCTGCTGCAAGGTCTGGAGGACCTCGAACGTCGCGCCATCCTGAGAGCGACCGATGGGGGGCACTGGGAGTTCGCCCATGACCTCATCCGCCGCGCGGCCTACCAATCCCTCTCGGTGCCGCGGAGGCGCCTGATCCATCTGCAGATCGCCCGGAGCCTGGCGCGCAGCGTCGAGCAGTCACGCTTGTGGTCCCGCAAAAGCACCCTGCAGCCGCATGTCTCCGGACGTCTGGCCCGCAGTAGTCCCATGGCGGAGTCGTCTGCCGGGGAAGTGGCCTACCATGCCGACCTCGGGGGTGATCACGCACTCGCCGCGCGCGCCTGCGCAGTGGCGGGCCGCTATGCGTTACGGATCCACGCCTATGCAGACGCAGCAGCCCTGGCGCAGCAGGGTCAGACCCATCTCGCACCACTGCCCGACGAAGCCCGGCTGCAACGCGCCTTCGAACTGCTGGAACTGTACATCCACCCGGGGATGGAGCCGTATCAACCGCCAGACCTGGAACAGCGGCTCCGCACACGCGTCGTTGACGCGCGGGCAATCGGGACCACCACCCAGGTCCACGACGGGCTCTACCTGATCGGTGTCCTGCTCTATCTTCGTGGGCGTTACAGCGACGCACTGGATGTGACTGTGCTCGCGGAACGGGCTGGGCGCACGGCAGAACCGGCCACCGTGGTCCAGGCCGTAGCCGATACGGCCCGCTGCCTGGGCA
>SLMR01000321.1 GCA_007133445.1 Aquisalimonas sp.
CCTGGGGATCATTGCCATGGCGCTGGGCGCATGCAGCGCACCCAGCGAGGACGAGCTGCTCGAGAGCGCCGCGGAGCTTCGTGAGCAGGGCCGCTACGAGTCTGCGACCGCAGATTACCGGCAGATCCTCGAGGAAGAGCCCAATCACGCCGAGGCGCGCTTCGGGCTGGGTGAGGTGCAGGTGCTTACTGGCCAGTACAGGCGCGCCAGCGATTCCCTGCGACGAGCGGCCGAACTGGGCATCGACCCCGATCGAGTTCAACCGCTGCTCGCACGCGCACTCCTGTGGGGTGGGGAACACGAGCAGTTGCTGGAGGAAATCGATCCCGGGTCGGTAACCGACGACAGCATCCGCGCCGAGGTCATGGCGTACGTGGGTCGCGCACAGGTCCGGGAGCAGCGCCGTGACGAAGCGCGGACGACACTGGAGGAGGCGTTGGCGCTGGATAGTGACTCCGTTCCCGCGCTGGTAACGCTGGCCCGGCTGGCCCTGGAAGCCCAGCATTTCGAGCGCGCGGCGGAGTACGCCGACCGGGCGCTGGGTGTTAACGCTGATTCGTCGGCCGCGCGCTTCGCGCGCGCCGATGCAGCTCGGCGCATGGGCGACGTGGAGACGGCCCGGGAGTACTACAAGGCCGGACTGGACACCCCATATCCCGATGTCTCCGGCATGGAGGCGTTCAATGCCCGCGGGAGACTGGTTCAGACGCTGCTTGGCATGGAACGCCTGGATGAAGCCAAGGAGCACGCCGAGATCATGCTTCGCCAGGCGGATCGTCACCCTTACGCCAATTACCTGGCGGGCATGATTTCTCTGCAGGAGGGGGACCTATCCACAGCCACTGAACGAGGCCAGACGGTGCTGTCTGCCTCCCCTGACAGCGTACCGGGCAAATTGCTGATGGGCTCCGTGCGCCTGCAACAGGAGCAGTACGCTCAGGCGGTACGACATCTGCAGGACGTCGTGTCGGCCAGCCCGGAGAACATCCAGGCGCGCGTCATGCTCGTGGCAGCGCTGCGCGGTGCGGGGCAGGACCGGCAGGCCGCACGCGTGCTTGCCGATGGCATTGACCACGCCGGCGACGACCCCCGCGCGCTGCAGATGCTGGCGCAGGCGGCACAGGCAGATGTAGACCGTGTGGTGGCGGCACTCGAGGAAGAGGGGCGCGGGAACGGGACGACCGAAGCACGACTGGGTTTCGCGCAGGCCCTCGTCGCCCAGGGCAGCGTGGACCCGGGCATGGCCATCCTGCAGCAGCCGGACATGGCCGACGGCCATGAAGACGTCACCCGGCGCCAACTCCTGGCTCTGGCAGCCCTTCGGGCCGGCGACGGGGAACAGGCCGTGAGCGAGGCCGAGAGCCTCGTTGCGGAGTTCCCCGACAACGCTGCCGCTCACAACCTTGCCGGCGGCATCTACTTGGCGCTGGAGCGCTATGATGAGGCCCGGAGCACACTGGAGCGTTCCAGAGACCTGGATCCCGAGAGTGCCCATGCCTCCCTCAACCTGGGGCTGCTGGCGCTGGCCCAGGAGAACTACAGCGATGCCATCCAGCACCTTGAAGTCGGCCTGGAGCGCAGCCCCGACAACCTGAACGCACTGATCGCGCTCGCCGAGGCCCAGCGAAGCCAAGGCGAAAACGAACAGGCGCTTGAGACCCTGGAGCGGGCAGCCTCCGTGGCACCCGAAAGCCCAGCGCCAGTTGCCGCTCTGGCTCGCCTGCACCACTCGCTGGGCAATGAAGACGCAGCCCTGGAGGCGGCAGAGCGTGCGGTTGAGCGGGCTCCGGAAAACGCGGAGATTCTCGGCCTTCAGGGGGCTTTACGCATGGAGGCAGGTCACGCGCGCGAAGCGGTGGAGAGCTTCACGGCTGCCGTGGAAGGTGCCCCGCAATCCCCACGACTGAGGTTCGAACTGGCCCGGGCGCAGGACGCGGCAGGCGACAGCGACGCTGCATTCGCGACCCTGGAAGCCCTCGTCGAAGACCATCCCGATATTGTGCAACCGGGCTTCGCCTATGCCATCGCACTGTTGCAGCGGGAGGATAATGAGAGAGCCCTGGAAGCGGGAGAACGCCTGCAGGCACTGAGCGGCGGAGAGGGGCCCGGCGCGCTGGTGCAGGGGCACGCCCACTCTGCGATGGAAGAGTACACAGCCGCGGCCGAGGCCTACCAGCGCGCCGTGGATGCGGGCCGCAGGGACGCGCTCACCCCGCTCCTCAACGCGCGGACCGAGGCCGGAGAGGATGATCCAGCCGCTCCCCTGGAACGGTGGCTGGAGGAGAATGACGACGACCACGGCGTCCGCCTCTCCCTGGCGCAGCAATATGCGGCGCAGCAGGAGTTCGAGCGGGCAGCCGCGCATTTCGAGCGGCTGGTTGAGGTGACCAACCGGCAGAACGCCGCCATGCTGAACAACCTGGCCTGGAGCTACCAACAAACCGGAGACGAGAGAGCGCTGGAAACTGCACGTGAAGCGCATGAACTGGCACCGGACAACCCAGCCATCGCGGACACCCTGGGGTGGGCCGAGTTCCGCGCAGGCAACGTGGAACGCGCCCGCGAACTCCTGGAACTTGCCGTTGACGGAGCTCCAGACAATCCTGATATCCGCTACCATTACGCCGCCGTGCTGGCGGAGGCGGGCGACCGGGACAGCGCGCGGGAACACCTCCAACGCGCGCTCGACGAAGGCGGGGGCCTCTCCTACAGGGATGAGGCGAAGCAACTCATGGAGGAGCTGGAGTAGGCACGCGTGCGTGCGGGTGTAACAAAAAAACCGGCCCTTGGCCGGTTTTTTTGTTACAGGACAAATGGCTCAGCCTTGACGGTCCGCGTCACGCCGCTTTGCAAGCCGGCCGGCCGTCCAGAGGCCCGCAAGCCCCAACAGCATCAGCGGAGCCGCCCCGGGCGCCGGAACCGCCCGTGGTTCGCCGCCGTTGTAGTAATCCCTGTCATCGCTGTAGTCGTTATTCTCGTTGCTACCGGACTCACTCTCGACCTTGTCCGCGCTGGCCATCAACGCACTGAACATCCCACTGTGCCCACTTCCGAACGCATGCGCCGCGCTCGGTGCGCCAAGCACCACAGCAAACGTGGCCACCAGCACCCAGCCACAAACACCATTCTTCTGTATTTTCATATTCCCCACTCCACACTGATCCGTGACCAGCAGACATGTCACATTCGACACCCGCCAATGCCCTGCAGGGACCGTGCCTACACACTGATCCCGGTGCCATTCAACAGGTTGCGCACCGTGCTATGGCGACCGACGGCGGAAAGTGTCAAGTCCACCGACGCTAGGAGCTTCCGGCACATGCAGGTATGCTCTGAGACAGCCCGTACCTCATGGCACACACGGGCTCCAGGGACCAGTCAATATCAAGGCGCAGGAGCCGCGAACAATGAAACAGATACTACTCACGCTTCCGCTGCTCATGGCAATACCCGCCCTAGCGTCGGCCAACTGGACCGGCCCATACATCCACGGCGAACTAGGGATGAGCTTCGTCGACATCGACCAGAGTGACCGCGAAGACGAGCTCCAGAACGCCTCCACCCGTGAGGACAGCGACAGCTTTGCGTTCTCGCTGGGACTCGGCTACCGATTCCATCCGAATTTCTCGGTCGAGGCGAGCTGGTACGACCTGGGCGAGTTCGACGCATCCATTTCCGGGCAGACGGCTGGCGGCTCGGACATCGAGCTGAGCCAGGAGATCACGGTCGCCGGGTACGGGCTACGCGGCATCGGTCACTTGCCGATCACGGAGCGGTGGACGCTGGACGGCTCCCTGGGGTTCGCGCGCATGACCACGCGCAACGAAGGCGAGGGTACCGTCAACGGCACCGACGAGAGCCGCACCGAAAGCTCCTCCGATGTGGTGGCGACCGTCGGGGTGGGCGCCACGTACCGATTGAACGAACAGTTCTCGATCCGGGGCCAGTACATGTACTTCGACGACGTCGGCGATTCCGACACCGGCGAGAGCGACATCCAGTACCTGTCCGTGGGGGCGATCGTCAGCTTTTGACGGCGCGTCCCGCGGCGTCGCGGACGGCCCCGACGCCACGTGCCGGACCTACAGTGCAGTGGAGCGCCCCGGATTCGCTCCCTGCACTGTAAGCCCTTCCGACATTGCCCCACCCTGCCCCCAGACGCAGCCCGCGTCGCCGGTGCAGCCGCCTCGCCACGCCCCTCCCTGCACGGACATCTGCAGCCAGTCCCGCAGCGTCGAAAAGGCTTACAGCGCAGCTGATAATCACATCCCAAGCCTCTGAGATAGAGTGTTTTTTTTAATTGGCACGGGAAGTGCTTTGTTTTATACAGCGACTCGGGCACAACGGTGCTGCCCGGTGAAGATGGTCCGCGAGGACCCTGGAGAACGACATGAACGCGTTAAGGACAATTGGCTCTTCTGCGGTGCTGTTGCTTTTCGCCGGACCGGCACTCGCAGTGTTCTGCGAAAGCAACGAGGATGCCCGGTACATGCAGTTCACGCCGTCCAGCGGCTCTGCTGACTGCGTGGCCGCGGGCAAGGACCCCGACCCGGGTTCGGGAATGCCGAACAACAAGGCCTTCCACGAGGGGCTCGGCCTGCAGGAAATCGAGAAGCTCGAGGATGCAAGCGGATTCCTCGGCGGGGACTGGTTCTCCGTCGACGGGCTGGCCGCTACATCAGGCTCCGTGACGATCGAGCAGGCGGTCTACGACCAGTGGTCGGATGTCCACATTGCCTTCAGGTTCGGGAACCAGAACAATCCCCCGGACTGGTTCAGCTACGCGCTGTCCGGCGTGCTTGACGCGGAGTGGTCGATCTTCCAGGGCGACAATGACTGGGCACTGTCCAACGTGGCCCTGTGGGGGAAGGAGAACGGCCACACGGTTCCGGAGCCCATGACCCTGGGGCTTCTGGGAGTCGGACTGCTCGGGCTTGGTGTCGCTGCTCGGCGCCGGCTCAGCTGACCGCGGCAGGTTCGCACCGAAGACTTGCAACGCCGGCGCATGACGCTGGCGTTGTTGTTTTCCCGCCCCATGCTCCTGACCGTAGCCCACACCCTCACCGCCTCCCGAAGCAACGAACTGAACTGGACCGCGTCGGTTTTCCTTACAGTCCTGATGCCCTCAGAGGTTCAGTGAATTCCTGCAACGTGCTCACCTTGTCCACGGCGATGACAGTGTCGGCATCTTCACGGGTGACGAGCTGGCCGCACTGTACGAGGGTAAGGACGACGGCCCCCAGGACTCCGGCTTCGATCAGTACGCCCAGTTGGGGGCACGTCGACCGAGTGGAGATATCCAGTGCCCAAGACGCGGCTTTCGAGGTGGCATGGGACAATCTACAATCGTCCGTCCACCTCCTCTCGGGGGTAAACCCCCTTGATGTCGTACAAACACCCCTCCGGTTTCATGTAGCGGCGCATGCCGGCGGCGCCCAATTCCACGAATTCCCGGTGACCAACGGCGAGAACAATGGCATCGTAGGCGCCGGCTTCGGGACTGCTTACGGGGCAGAGGCCGTACTCTTCCTCCGCCTCGGCGGCATCCACCCAAGGATCATGCAGGTCCACGCGGGCGTTGAACCGCCCCAGTTCGGAAATCACGTCCACCACGCGGGTGTTCCGTAGGTCCGGACAGTTCTCCTTGAAGGCGAGCCCCATGACCAGCACCCGGGCACCGACTATGGACTGGCCACGCTCGGCCATGAGCTGCAGCAGTTCGCCGGCGACGTGGCGGCCCATGTTGTCGTTGATGCGTCGCCCGGCAAGGATCATCTCCGGGTGGTGGCCGACTTCCTGCGCCTTGTGGGTAAGGTAGTACGGGTCCACGCCAATGCAGTGGCCACCCACCAGGCCCGGCCGGAACGGCAGAAAGTTCCACTTTGTGCCGGCGGCTTCCAGCACCGCCTGGGTATCCAGCCCCATGCGCCCGAACAGCATGGCCAGTTCATTGACCAGGGCGATGTTCACGTCGCGCTGTGTGTTCTCGATGACCTTGGCGGCCTCCGCCACCCTGATGCTGGCCGCCCGATGGGTGCCGGCGGTGATGACGCTGGCGTACAGGGCATCCAGGAATTCGGCCGCTTCCGGCGTGGACCCGGAGGTGACCTTGACGATGTCCCGCACCGTGTGGGCCTTGTCGCCGGGGTTGATGCGCTCGGGGCTGTACCCGGCGTGAAAATCCCGGTTGAAGGTAAGACCCGAGCCCTGCTCCAGCACCGGCACGCAGTCCTCTTCCGTGGCTCCAGGGTAGACGGTGGACTCGTAGACCACCACGTCGCCGGTTTTGAGGACCTGGCTCACCGTCCGGCTGGCACCGATGAGTGGGCCGAGGTCGGGACGGCGGTGGCGGTCGATGGGCGTGGGTACGGTGACAATGAAGACGTTGCAGTCGGCCAGGTCGACGACATCGGCGCTGTAGCGCAGGCTGTCGGCGGCGAGTAGTTCCTCGCGGCTGACTTCCCGGGTGCGATCCACCCCCTCCCGCAGTTGGCTGATCCGCTTCTCGCTGATGTCGAAGCCGGTGACCGGGTACTTGTCGGCGAAGGCAACCGCGAGCGGTAGGCCGACGTAGCCGAGACCGATGACGGCGATGCGGGTGTTGTCGAGGGTCGGGATGGTCGGCATTGGTGGTTCTGTCCTGGGGTGGTTTGCTTGGGCTGTGATGGTCGCGGCTTACGCCGCTCCTACGGTGTGGGGGGTCGCGTCAGAGGCCGTTCTCACGGCAACCAACCCCCGTAGGAGCGGCGTGAGCCGCGACCTTTTCAGGCCTTGTGTCGCGGCTTGCGCCGCTCCTACGGGCAGGGCGAGCAGTCCTTTATCTGGCTCCCTTGCCGAACAGCACCACCTGCACTGTATCCAGAAGAATCATGATATCCAGGAACAGGGTGTGATTCTTGACGTAGTACAGGTCGTACTGGAGCTTCTGCCGGGCGTCTTCCACCGAGGCACCGTAGGCGTAGCGCACCTGGGCCCAGCCGGTGATGCCGGGTTTGATGCTGTGGCGGGCATCATAGTAAGGGATCTGCTCCGCCAGGTCGCGAACGAACTCGGGGCGCTCCGGCCTCGGCCCCACGAAGCTCATGTCGCCGCGGAAGACGTTGAAGATCTGCGGCAGCTCGTCGATGCGCAGCAGGCGGATGACACGCCCCACCGGGGTGATGCGGTCGTCGTCCGTCATGGCCCAGACGGGCTTGCCGTCCTTTTCGGCGTCGTTCCGCATGCTCCGGAACTTGCGGATGGTGAACACCTGCCCCCGCTCGCCCACGCGCTCCTGGGTGTAGAAGATGGGCCGACCCATGGTGAGCAGGATGGCAGCGGCCGTCACCGCCATAATGGGCGCCGTGACGATCAGCAGCCCGCCGCTGGCGAGAATGTCGAAGGTGCGTTTGACGATGTTGCGCAGGCTGTTGCGCCGGAACCCTTCGCTGAAGATCAGCCAGCTCGTGTTGAGGGATTCCACCCGGATCTGGCCCGTCTCCCGCTCGAAGAAGTCGGTGAGATAGGTGACGCGCACCCCGTGCAGGCGGCACTCGAGGAGTTCTTCGGTGGGCAACCCGCCGTTACGCCTGTCCCGCACGCCCACGATGATCTCAGTGATGCCGAGGCGCCGCACTAGATCCCACAGACGCTCGCCCTCCTCCCTCTGAATCAGGCGGCGCTCCGGGACATAGTGTTCATCTTCATTGGAGGGGACGAAGCCGACGATGTCCATGCGCCGGGCCGAGGGCTGGGCACGCACGATCTCGTCCACCCGCGACGCCCTCGATCCCGTACCGAGCACCATGACCTGGGGGCGCAGGGCCTTGGCCCCGGTCCAGCGAAACACGATGACGCGCTCAACGGAGATGAGCGCCAGCGCCCCCGCCACACCGATGGCACCGGGAATTCCCAGAACGGCCAGAGTTTCGTTGAGCCCCCGGGACAGCAGGCCGACCACCGCAAAACCGACGCCAGCGGCAACCACCAGCCGGATCAGCGTTGTCTTCCAGCCCTCGATGGAGGACTGCCCGTAGACCCCCATCAGGCTCATGGCCAGAAGCATGGACCCGGCGAGGATGAACGACTCAATTGCGAGCCTGTCGGCGGAGTCGATACTGCCGGGGCCAGTCCAGAGGATGGCGGCAAGGTAGACCGATGCCGCCAGAATAATTGCCTCGAGTACCGCGATGAACAGCGTGTTCCGCGGCACGTAGTGACTGAAAAGCCGTACCATTTTGTCAGCCTTCCCTTTGTTGTTCTTGCTCCATGCCACCCTTATGGTGCCATCGCCCGTCGCCTTGTTCTTCTAATCACAGGCGCGCTCCCGCGCGAACGCACCCATGAGGGCTTTAGACGGCACCCCGAAAAATTGGACCGGATACCCTCTAGATAGCACGGTTCTCCGGTTTTGTGAACTCGTTCACAAAACCGGACCTGAGATCACAGGGTAACCAACTAAGCGTTCAGGCGTCGACCGACCACGTCACATCGCGCGGCAGTCTCGCAGCGCCCGGGCGATGGACCCGCACCCGTAGCTCGCCTCAGCTCTGTGCGGTC
>SLMR01000401.1 GCA_007133445.1 Aquisalimonas sp.
GCTTCGGGTCCAGGATGCGGTGCGGGCGCGCCGTGCGAATGAGCTTGTCCCCCAGGAACTGCCGCGCATTGCGGATGGCCATGAGCTGGAAATCCTTGCTGAAGGGGTTGGCAAGCTCGCGGTCCCGGGCGGCGACCTGCGCCTCCAGGTCACGCGCATCCAGCAGGTGGTCGCCGGTGAGCGCGTTCATGGCCTCGACCAGCTCCGGCAGCGTGTCGCGGACAACGAAATCCTCACCATGGGCCTTGAACGCCTCCACAGGCCCGGTGGCCTTGCGCCCCACGGCGCGCTTCGCGGTCATGCGCCAGCTCCGGCCGGTGAGGTCCGGATTCTGCTCGGAGCCGGACAGGGCGAACTCCTTGCGGATGATGCTCTGGTTGAGCACGAACCAGCTGTAGTCATACCCGCTGGCCATGATGTGGGCGAGCTGCCCCAGCGTGTCGGACCCGGGATAGAGCGGCGCCGGGAAGCGCTCGCCGCGGGCATCGAACCACAGGGACGACGGCCCGGGCAGCACGCGGATGCCGTGCCGCGGCCAGATGGGGTCCCAGTTCCGCAGCCCCTCCACGTAGTGCCACATGCGGTCGCGGTTGACGATGCGCCCGCCCGCCGCCTCGGTGATGCCGAGCATGCGCCCGTCCACGTGCGCCGGCACACCGGAGACCATGGTCCGTGGTGGCTGCCCCAGCCGCTCCGGCCAGTTGTGACGCACCAGGTCGTGGTCACCCCCAATGCCGCCGGCCGCAACGATCACCGCCTGGGCACGGAGTTCGAAGGTGTCCACCTCCGCGCGGGAGGTTGCCTCGCCGCGGGCGGCGCCATCCGGTTCCAGCACCGCGCCGCGCACACCATCCACCGCGCCGTCGGTGGTGAGCAGTTCGTCCACCCGATGGCGGAAACAGAAGCGGAGCAGCCCCCGGGACTCGGCCTCGCGCACCCGGCGCTCGAAGGGCTCCACCAGCCCCGGCCCCGTCCCCCAGGTGATGTGGAAGCGCGGCACCGAGTTGCCGTGGCCGGTAGCGTGGTAGCCGCCCCGCTCCGCCCAGCCCAGCACCGGGAAGCTGCGGTGGCCCATGGCCCGCAGCCAGGCGCGCTTCTCGCCGGCGGCGAAGTCCACGTACGCCTCGGCCCACCGGCGGGGCCAGTGATCTTCCGGGCGATCGAAACCGGCGGTGCCCTGCCAGTCCTGCCAGGCCAGGTCGCGGGAATCGCGAATGCCCATGCGCCGCTGCTCCGGGGAGTCGACGAAGAACAGCCCGCCGAAGGACCAGTACGCCTGACCGCCCAGGTTCTGCTCGGGCTCCTGATCGACGATGACCACCCGTCGCCCGGCATCCGTGAGTTCGGCAGCGGCGGCCAGGCCCGCCAGCCCCGCGCCCACCACGATTGCATCGGCATCCAGCGCCATGTGCACTCCTCCGTCTATTGGCTCTTGTTATCTCGCGCCGCCTGTCTGCCATCACCCCTTTTGCGGGCGCAGTGCCTCCAGCGCCGGGGCGATCCGCCCGGCGAGCACCTCCACATCATCAACCGCATCGAGCAGCAGCGTAGCGCAGACATTGCTCAGCATCAGGTTGAGTCCCCGGTCCTCCCCGCCCCGAAAGTCGGTCCGCACACCCACCACCGGAATGCCGCGGGCATGGGCATAACCGAGCTCCAGGCTGGTGCCCGAATCCGCGTCCGGGCCGTCCAGAATGGCCAGCACCACGTCGCAGGCGTCGATCATGGCCAGGCAATCCTCGAACATGCGCCGCGACCAGTCCTCCAGGTGCAGGAACTGCTGCGCGCGCTGCTGGGGCAGCACGAACTCCACGCCCGCCAGGCGATGCTGTACCGCCTCGCTGAGCGCGAGGTTGAAACGCTTCTCGGCGGCACTGAACAGGGCGCCGGCGAAGTAGATGCGCATGAGCTCCTCCGGCCAGTGGATCGCGATGGACCGGTCAGTATACGCACCGGCCGGCAGACGACTCCACGCTTGCAGCCTCCCGGCAAATCCACGAACATCGGAACCAGACCTTCCAGAATTCAGTACCACGCGGACAGGGACGGCACCGCGCACGGAGGACCGGCGTGGCCGTCGATACCCACCTTCACGACGCGAACCCCCTGGCCATCCTCGGTGAGAGCGACGGCTGGCGGCTCATCCAGGATCTCTGGGCGCATTTCCCCGAGAACATGTTCGTCATTGGCGTGCGCGACCACGGTTTTGTCATCGAGGCCATCAACCCCGCCCAGCACGCCATGCTGCAACTCCCCCTGGAGCAATGCCTGAATCGACCGCTGACGGAACTGTTTCCGGCGAGTACCTGCGAGCAGCTCGCGGCCAACTACACGCGCTGCGTGGAGGCGGGCACCCCGCAGCGCTACGAGGAGCGCGGCGTCTACCTGGGCCCCGACGGCTGCGAACGGGAGGGCAACTGGCTCACGCTGCTGGTCCCCGTGCGCGGCGACGACGGCGTGATCCGGCGCCTGTTCGGCATCTCCCAGAACGTCACCGACATCGTCCTGGCCCGGCGGGCAGTGGAGGAGCAGAACGAGCAGCTGGAGCGCCGCGTCGCCGAGCGCACCCGGGAACTGGAAGGGCTGAACCGGCAACTGGAGGAGCTGGCCAGCCGCGACGGCCTGACCAACACCCTGAACCGCCGCGTGCTCTACCGCATCGGCGGCGAGGAGTTCCTGCGCGCGCGCCGCTACCACACGCCGCTGTCAGCCCTGATGCTGGATGTGGACGAATTCAAGAGCTTCAACGAGGACCACGGCCACCACTACGGCGACGCCGTACTCCTGGATGTGGCACGCACCCTGGAAGGGGCGCTGCGGGACTCGGACCGGCTGGGCCGGGTGGGCGGCGACGAGTTCGTGATCCTGCTGCCCGGCGTGGATCTTCACGAGGCGTTGCAGACCGCCGAACGCCTGCGGGGGCTGATCCAGGCGCAAAGCCAGTGCTCCATCAGCCTGGGCGCCGCCAGCCTGAGCCCGGACGATGACAGCATCGAGGCGCTGTTCCAGCGCGCGGACGCCGCGCTGCGCTCATCCAAGCGCCAGGGCCGTAACCGGGCGACGCCGGCGGCGCAGGGAATGGGGAAGCCTGGTGTCGGGTAACCCGAATAATTCGGGTTACCCCGGACACTAATCGTCCTGATGGGTCAGCAGACCACGGGCCTCATTGTACGTGAGCCCACGGATGCCGGACTGCTCCATGGACGCCCCCAGCGAGTGGGCCAGGCCGTAGGCGTAGGCGCGCTGGTGGAAGGGCAGGCGGGATTCGTGCACCGGCAGCGCGTCTTCCAGGGAGTCCGCCGCCTCCAGCGCCTCCTCGAAACGGGCGCGCCGGTCCTCCAGGTACGCCATGAACGCCGCATCGCTGGCCACCTCGTCCGCCAGCAGCAGCGTCCAGCTCATGTCCTCCTGGAGTTCACACTCGCCGATGTAGCGCCCGTACACCACCGGCGACCACTCCTGCGGCGGAATGTGGGAGAGCCAGAAACGCCCCTCCTTCTGATACATCCAGTAGGGCCGGCCCACCACCGGCTGGAAACCGAAATCACTCTCCAGCACGAACAGCGAGGTGAACAGCTCCACCGACACCTGCTCAATGTGCTTGGGCGGGACCGCCAGTGCCGCCTGCTGGCCGGGCGCCAGCGCGGCGAGGACGGGCACCAGCCCCTTGCCGTCGGGATTCGGGTTCTTGGCCATGGGCTCTTGTCTTGTACAAGTGCTGAACAAACGGGAATCAGGAGTTTACTCGAGCCCACCGATGTTGTCACAGGCCGGGGCCGGCGTTCGCGGCGTGACTTGTCTCCACGGAACGCGTTGGTTAGCGTCGGAGCGGTGGGACGTCAACAAGTAGCGGAGGCACCATGTCACACCGGCTGCGCACGCTTGTCACCGGAGGGGATTTCTTCGAGGGCCCGCGCTGGCGGCAGGGGCGCTGGTGGGTATCGGACTTCTACCGCCATGCGGTGTACGCCGTCACTCCCGAGGGCGAGACGGAGCAGGTGCTGGACGTCCCCGAACAGCCCTCCGGCCTGGGCTGGCTCCCGGACGGCTCGCTGCTGGTGGTCTCGATGCGCGACCGCCGGCTGCTGCGCCGCTGGCCGGACGGCAGCGTCACCACCCACGCCGACCTGTCCGACCACGCCCCCTGGCACTGCAACGACATGGTGGTGGACGGCCACGGCCGTGCCTGGGTGGGCAACTTCGGCTTCGATCTGATGAACGGCGCTGACCCGGCCACCACCTGCCTGCTGCGGGTGGACGCGGACGGCGGCATCACCGTGGCCGCGGACGAGCTCGCCTTCCCCAACGGCACCGTCATCACGCCCGATGGCCGGACGCTGATCGTCGGCGAATCCATGGCCGGGCGCCTGACGGCCTTCACCATCAACCAGGCCGGTGATCTGGTGGACCGCCGCATTCACGCCCAGCTCGGCGCCGCGCCGCCACTCACCACCGCCCAGGAGGTCATGGCCGGGCTCACCGTGGTGCCGGACGGCTGCTGCCTGGACGCCAAGGACCACCTCTGGGTAGCCGACGCCCTCGGCAGCGGCTGCCTGCGGGTGGCGCCCGGCGGCGAAATCGCCGAGACCATCGAGCCCCCGGAGGGCCAGAGCATCTTCGCCTGCATGCTCGGCGGCCCCGAGGGCCGCACCCTGCTGCTGTGCTGCGCGCCGGACTCCAGCGAGCACCGCCGCAAGGGCGCCGGCGAGGCCAGCCTGGTCACCTGCGAGGTGGACACCCCCCACGCCGGATACCCGTAGGCAACAGGGCGCCCAACATGCAGCGCATCCTCATCGTCGTCGGGATCGTCATTCTGGTGGTCGGCCTGCTCTGGCCCTGGCTGGCCAACCTGGGCCTGGGCCGCCTCCCCGGTGACATCCTCATCCAGCGCGACGGCTTCACCTTCTATTTCCCCATCACCACCATGCTGCTCGTCAGCGCCGTCCTCACCCTCATCTTCTGGTTCCTCAGGTAGGGTGCATCTCGATGCACCTTCCAACACACACCGACCAGGGGGATTTCCCGGACGCCGTTTTTCGGTGCATCAAGATGCACCCTACGTGTGCCATGCCCCCGATACACCAAGACGGCATGTGCCATGACCCCATGCACCGAAACGACACGCACCATGCGCCGAGGCGTAGGGTGCATCTCGATGCACCAAAACCCACCCCCGAAAACCCCAACCGCCTTCTGCAACACCCCATCACCCTGCCGCACCGCACCACAACTCACCCTCGACGCACCGCCCCCAACGGCTATACTTTGACGCTAACGAGCGACAGGCCGGGTAACAAAACAACCAACTCGCCCGGCACGAACCAAGGGACACCAAGATCCCGGCAGGACATTCACACGCAATTACCCGACTGAACCCTGCAGACGACAACCGTGGCCATCCACACCGCATCGGCACCCCCAAAGGAGCGGATGAACCTGTTGTATTAACGCAACACAAACTTAAAGTAATTTCTCACGTTTGTTGATTACCACGAACTATTGTAGTAAATAGGAACGTGTGTATGATGAACACACCCTCGGGCCGAACCGTTGTAACCACACAACAGGCCCGAAGCGGTTTCGGGTGGCGACACCCACCGGGCCGTGTGGGGGGCCCGGCGGCGGAGCGGGACAGCTCTGTCGAGGAGCCCACAAGCAGTCGCAAACGAAAAATCTCAAGGGGAATGCATCCATGAAAAAGGTAACTTCAGCTCTGGCACTCGCTGCCCTGGTGGGCACGCCCGCTGCCGCCATGGCCAATGTGGAATTTGGTGGTGACTACGACGCATCCTACTTCAACGTGCAGGGTCCGGCGGACCGTGACACCGGCGTGAACCAGCGCATCCGTCTGCAGTCGTCTTTCGAGTCGGACGGTGGCGTGGAAGTGCACACGCGTCTGAACCTGATGAATGATCGCTGGACCGGTGACGCCAGTGGCACCAACCCAGACGCCGCCCCCTTCACCACGGGCGGTCGCGGTCATCGCACGACTCAGTTGGACTACGGGTACGTCAGCCTGCCCACCCAGATCGGTCAGGTGAACATCGGCCGCCAGATGGCCAACTGGAACCCCAGCGGCCTCACGACCACCGATGATCGTCGTGACCGGATCTCCCTGGTCTCTCCGCTGGGCGGCGGTCACACCGGTATTGCCCTTTACGACCAGCGCCAATCCGTGTCCACCGATGACCGCAGTGATGACGGCTACTTGGTTGGTGCTGCACTGTTGGGCCCGCTGGCTGAAGGCGTGAACTATGGCCTGTTGCTGGTTCAGTTCGAGACAAGTGCCTCGGGCGGCGGCGACAACAACTACGGGCTCCGAGGCGCCACGCTGGTATCCCCGTACATCCAAGGGGAAGCTGGGGACTTCAACTACGAAGTAGGCATGCACTACCTGGGGCAGGGTCGCGCTTTGTATGAAGAGGACACCTTCGCCGCCTACGTCAAGGGTGGTTTCCAGATGACGCCGGAATTCCTGCTGGAAGGGCAGGTGTTCCACGCCGCTGATGGTGCGCTGATCGCAGGTGGCTACGACACCTTCTCCAGCCTGATCAACAACAGCCCGGATCACGATCAGTCCGCCACAGCTATCGCGGGTCTTAACCTTAGCGGGCTTGCGCTGCCCGCCTTCGATCAAGACGGCGAGCCGGTCCAGGTCGGAGGCACCGAGGCACAGGACGGCGTCGAGCGTACGCTGGTCGCGGTCCGCGGTACTTACCAGATGATGGACTGGACCTTCAAGGGCGCTGCCGGCTGGGTGAACTATGATGATGCCGACCTCGGCCCGGATGAAGACGTGGTCTTTGCCGACCTGCAGGCACACTTCGCCCTGACCGATTCCACCACCGTCTACGGCACAGCCGGCTTCGCGGACGCCGAGGACTACCTCGGTCGGGACGTGTTCGCCACCAGCCTGAACGTCAACGTCCAGTTCTAAGGACAGTGACAGCTCGACGGACCACAAAAGGGCGCCTTCGGGCGCCCTTTTTTTTCGCCAGGATGCCGACATGGCCTTTGGACCACACCCATTCAGCGGACTGCTGCTCGTACTTGCGGCGACCCTTGCCGGCACCGCCCATGCCGGCGACTGGTCCGGCCCCTACGCCGGGCTCGGCGGCGGCTACCAGAGCAGCACCCTGGACGGTGACGTCCGCCTGGGCGACGACAGCCTGGACCTGGACATGGGGACATCCGGCGCACTGCTCAGCGGCTATGGCGGCTATGGCTGGAGCCGGGGCAGCCTGTACCTGGGCGGCGAAGCCTCCTACGGCTTCAGCACTGCACGGGGCACCCTCCGCCTGGATGGCCGCGAGGTCGACTACCGGGCCCGGGACACCCTGGGCATCTCCGGCGTCATGGGCGGACTGCTGAACCCGGACACGCTGCTCTACGGCCGCGCCGGCTATCAGCATCGCCGCAGCGATGTCACCCTGTCCGGCGTCCGGGACCGGGACTGGACCGACGGCCTGCGCCTTGGCGCCGGCGCCGAACTCCGGCTGTGGGAACGCGGCAGCGTTCGGCTGGAGTACAGCCACATCTGGAACGAAGAGCGCCGCGCCCGGGACGGCGACGACGAGGTGGACTTCCGCGCCCGGGAATCCTGGTTCGAGGCGGGCGGCATCCTGCGCTTCTGAACATTGCCTCCCGCCCCACGGCGTCCTATCCTCCTCTCCCTGACGCCGCATCCACGAACGGAGCAAGCAATGACGCACCGCCCGCTACTGACCGCCGGCCTTCTTGCCCTGAGCACTGCGTTTCTCGGCGCCTGCGCCACCGAAAACGGCCTGACCGACGAGGAGCGCGACCGCTACCGGGAGGCGTTCGGCCAGCAGCACGAGGACTGGTCCGACCGCCCCAGCCTGTTCCGGGACCTTTTCGGACGGGACGCGGATGACGAAGCGGCCGACGACGAGCGCATCGCCCAACTGGAAGAGGCCCTGCGGGAACTGGAGGAGGAGCGCAGCGAACGCACCGAAGGCCGCGAGCGTGTCGCAACCGACACCCCGCGCCAGCGCATCGGCGTACTGCTGGAGGGTGAAACCAATGCCCTGGCAAGCGCCCTGCGCGCCGTGGAGGCGGACCACCCCATCGTGCTCATGGATGACCAGACCACCCGTGACGCGCTGACGGACGCCGGCTGCGAAGCCGACGACCCCGCCGACTGCGCCGACGGGCTCGCCCTCTATCCGGGTCTGCGCGCCGTGCTGCGCGTCCGGGCAGACGGCCGCGAGGTCACCTGGTCGAGCTACGATGTGGCCCTGGACCACGGCCACACGGAGCGCGTCAGCGAGCTCCCCGAGGCGGACGGCAGCATCCCGGAGGGCGCCTGGCGCACCTTCGCCGACCAGGCGCTGATCGCGGTGGTGGACCGCATCGACACCGCCCCGTGGCACACCCGCGCCTTCGCCGAGGAAGGTGACGGCTGGGCCATCAGCGCCGGCCGCGACTCCGGCCTGGA
>SLMR01000058.1 GCA_007133445.1 Aquisalimonas sp.
CGGGCGGGCCGCTTTGACACGCCGACAAAGCTGCTGCGCAGTCGAGCCGAATTGTTCGGCAATCAGGTGGGCGATGCGCGCAACATCGTGCGCGGGAATTACGGGGATAACCAGGGTTTCGACGAGCGCTTCGAGAAGGGCATCGCCTACCGCACGCCCCAGGTGAACGGGTTCTTCGCGGACGTGCACTACAGCGTCGAGACTCAGGAAAGCGGTAATTCGGTGGATGGCAACGATAACGACGCCTGGAGCGCCTCGCTGACTTACATGGAAGGTCCGCTCTACTTCGCCATCGCCCATGAGCGCTGGCGCTTCTCCGATGATGTAGACGAGAACAACAATGGGGACCGCCTGTACCCGGAGGAGCGGGACGTGACCCGGGTAGCAGGCTACTACGACATTGCCGCGTTCCGTTTCACCGGGCTGGCCCAGACCGCCTCGGACCCGGACGACACCACCTACGGTCTCGGTGTTCGCTACGCCGTGGTTCCCGACGTGTTCCTGAAGGCGCAGTACTACCACCTGGACGCGGACGACAGCGATCTTGATGCCGACATGATCGCGGTGGGCGTGGACTACCAGTACACGCCGGAACTGTTGTTCTACCTGAACTACGCCCGGATCGATAACGACGATGCACAGGGGCTCCAGCCCTGGGCGGCCGGTTCATCGCTGGCAACAACCGACGCGACCGGCGAAGCGGCTTCGGCCGCGGCAGTGGGCGCCATATACCGGTTCTGAGATCGCGTGGGCGTGGTGCCCGGGGGCACAGGCATTCCCCGGGCCACTCCGGAGCGGATGGAGATGCCGTCAGGGCGTCCTGGCAGGGCCGCGCCGCCTGAACGCCGCGCGCAGGTAAGTGCGTACGCGGGCAATCAGGCCGGGGCGGCGAGGGTCCGGGTTGCGGCCGCCGGGCCCGGGCTTTTCCCTGCTGGCGCCGTCGCAGTATACGTAGAGCAGGCCGGTCACGGCTACGTTCCTCTCACCAGATCCATGTCTGATTTAGACTTGGTCTAAGTCTAATCCGGTGGGCGTGAAACGTCAATCCGGAGTGGGGCGCGTGTAGCTGCCAGTTAGTAAATGTCCCCTTTGGGGGGGCGGGGGTGGATGGGATTCGGATGAGTCTTCGGGAGTGGGATCGGGCCGGAGTGATTCGGCGGGTGGCGCCGCGCGAGTTGTCACAGCAGGCGGCGGCGGTGCAGCTTGGGTTGTCGACCCGGCAGATCAAGCGCCTGGTCAGAGCATGGCGCGATGCGGGAGACGCCGGGCTGGTGAGCCGGCGCCGCGGCAAGCCCTCCAACCGGCGCATCAAGGAGGCGGTGCGAGAGGCTGCCCTGGAGCGACTGCGCAGCGACTACGAGGGCTTTGGTCCGACCCTCGCCGCGGAGTACCTCGCCAGCGAACACGGCTTTCCCCACTCGGTGGAGACGCTGCGTCAGTGGATGATCGCCGCCGACCTGTGGACGCCGCGACGCCGTCGGCTCCACCGCACCCACGCACCGCGCGAGCGCCGCCCCCGGCGCGGCGAGCTGGTGCAGATCGACGGAAGCCCGCATGACTGGCTCGAAGGACGCGGGCCGCGTTGCAGCCTTATCGCCTTCATGGATGATGCCACCAGCGAAGTCCTTGCCGGAGGATTCTGGCCCACGGAGTCGAGTCGGGCCTATCTGACCATGCTCGAGACCTACGTACGAACCCACGGCCGCCCCGTCGCGCTGTACTCCGACCGCCATGGCATCTTCACCAAGCATGACCCGGAGGATCTGGTGCCCACACAGCTCCAGCGCGCCACCGAGACCCTGGACATCGCCCTCATCCATGCCCTGAACCCGCAGGCCAAAGGCCGCGTCGAGCAGCTGTTCCTCACGCTCCAGGACCGGCTCACCAAAGCCATGCGCCTGGCAGGAATCAGCACCCTGGAGCAGGCCAATGCCTTCCTGGTGGACTACCTCCCGAGCCACGACGCGCGCTTCGCACGGCCCGCCACTGAGCACGATGACGCACACCGCGCCTGTGCGCTCGACGCCCAGACTCTGCGCCACGTCTGCTCCATACAGCACCGCCGCACACTCTCCAAGGACCTCGTGCTCAAGTTCAAGGGCCAGCGCTACATCATCCAGACCCACGCCGGCGCCCCTCGCTAAGCCCTGCGCGGGCGCACCATCACCGTGTGCGAACACCCCGATGGCTCCGTCTCCTTGCTCAACGGAAGCGAAACGCTGGCCTATCGCGTCTTCGATCCAGCTCGCGAGACGCCACCCGCACGCTGCACCGACGACAAGACCCTCAACGCCCAGATCAATGAATTGCTCGAACGCGCTCGCTCGCCAATGCCACGCACCAACACGCCTGCCAGCGACCACCCGTGGCGCCGCATGTCCATCAACAGCAAACCACGCGCACCA
The DNA here is from genome assembly GCA_007133445.1 of Aquisalimonas sp. The sequence continues at coordinate 2,406 of SLMR01000058.1, forward strand.
CGACGCTGAATCCCAAAACGCAAACGGCCCCAGAGGGCGCCTGCCCCCTGAGGCCGAATGTCGCTCGGTAACGGCTCTCCTTGCCTCATCCCTGACCGACTTCGCCATCCTTGGCTGCCATCACTGGCGACGCCACTAACTTGCTATGATTGCCAACGCCTTGCAACCCCTCTCCCCGAATTTCTCCGAGGGGACATCTCTATCTGGCCAAAACAGGGGACATCTCTACTTTGCGTTGACATATCCGGAGTGGGGCGCGGCAGCGCGACCGCACTCTTTTAACTGGTTGCCGGATCAGAAGAAATCGAGATCGGCCAGCATGGGCTCGAGGACGGTTCCCACCAGAAACGCGACGATGGCAGCCCCGCCACCCATTAACAGCGTTTCCAGTCCGGCACGCCACCGCCCGGTGTCCAGGATGACGCCCTTGGCGTAGCCGATGCCGAACAGGGCAAGGGCGGTAACGGCGGCGCTGGCGACGAAGTACTCGCCGCCGGTCAGCACCGGGATCAGGAACGGGAGCAGCGGGATGAACCCCACAACGACGAAGGTGGTGAAGGTCGCGAGTCCCGCCTTGCCCGCCGACGGGCCGGCCAGCGACAGTCCGTGTTCCTCCATCAGCATGGTGTCCACCCACAGGCGGCGGTCACTGGTGATGGTGTCGACGATGTTGTCCAGGGTTGTCCCCGAGAATCCCTTGGCCTCGAAGATGGCGCGGATCTCCTCGCGCTCACCCCGCGGGTCCACCGCCACGTGACGCTTCTCCTGCTCCCGCAGCCGCCGCCGTTCATCCTCGCTGCTCTTCACGGCCTGGTAGTTGCTCACACCCATGCTGAAGGCATCGGCGATCAGGCTGGCAACGCCCAGGACGAACGCCACGACCCCCGGCAGACCGGCGCCGGCTACGCTGGCCACCACGGCCAGCGTGGTGATGCAGCCGTCGATGCCTCCCAGGATGGCGTCGGGGAGGTAGCTCGGGCGGTTGCCGGCGGCCAGACGGGTGCGAATGGCCTGGGGATCGTGACTGTGTTCCAGGTCGTGGGGCATGGCATTTCCCTTCGGTGGCGGTTAGCCGTGCCTCCAGACTACGTGCCGAACAGGGGCTGTGCTAACGTGATACTGGGCTTGCGTCGCGTTCCGAAGGCTTTTGCGACGGGCAGGGAGGCAGTTCCGGGATGACCATGGGGCGGTGGCTGAAATGTCGAAGGCGAACCGCTGCTGCCGTGCTGTCCGTACTGGGCCTGGCCGCAGGCCTCTCCTGGATGTCCCTGCAGTCTCTGCCCGGTGAACCCGAACGTCGCCTGACCGTCGGTCTCTACCAGAACGCTCCCAAGATCTACACCGATGAGGGGGGTGACCCCGCCGGACTGTTCCCCGCCCTGCTGCGCCGGATTGCCGCGGAGGAGAACTGGGCGCTCACCTTCGTCGAATGCGCCTGGGAACAGTGCCTGCAGCAGCTGCAGGCGGGCGAACTGGATCTGATGCCGGACGTGGCGGAATCGGCCGACCGCCGGGAGCGCATGGCGTTCCACGAAGTCCCGGTGGTGCAGGCCTGGAGCCAGCTGTACGTGGTGACGGGAGCCGACGTCCACGGTCCCGACGATCTTGCCGGGCAGGACGTGGCAGTGCTGCGCGGGTCCGTCCAGCACGAGCATCTCCGGCGCTGGCAGGAAGACGACGGCCATACGTTCAACGTGATCCCGATGGAGAGCCTGGACGAGGGGTTTCGCCGCGCTGCCGATGGCACGGTGACGGCCGCGGTGGCCAACAATTTCTTCGGCAGTCGGCATGCGCAGGACGCCGGGCTGGTCGAGACGTCCGTCACCTTTGGCCTGACCAATCTCTATTACGCGGCACCGCTGGATGGTGACCCGGCGGTGCTGGAGGTGCTCGACGACTGGCTGACGGAGTGGAAGGCTGAGCCGGACTCTCCGTACTACCAGGTGCTTCGGGACACCACGGCGGCTCCGGGAAGCCGCGGGATTCCGCCCTGGCTGCTGCCGGCCCTGGCGCTGTCGATCGGTGCCGCGGTGTTCGCCGGCGGGCTGGCGTGGCTGCTGCGCTGGGAGGTCCAGCGGCGCACTCGGGAACTGCGGGAGTCGACGAAGCGGCTACAGCGCGTGCTCGACAGCAGCCCGGTCATTCTCTACTCGCTGCGGGGTCCCGAACTGGAGCCGGACTGGGTCAGCGGCAACATCGAGCGGATTCTTGGTTACCGCAGGGATGAAGTCATGCAGCCGGGTTGGTGGGAGGGGCATGTGCATCCCGACGATCTGGAGGCTGTGCAGGCAGAGCGAGAACAACTCGCCCAGCGGGGCGAACTGGTACAGGAGTACCGGGTTCTGGATGCGAATGGTGGCCAGCGCCATGTCCTGGACGAAAAGCAGGTGGTGGAGGCGGCGACTGACGGCACCCCGCTGCAGGTGATCGGCTCCTGGACCGATCTCACCGAGAGCCGGGAGCAGCAGGCCCGGGTCCACAGTCTGGCGAACTATGACGGCACCACCGGGCTGCCCAACCGCACGCTGCTTCAACAGCGTGTCGACGAGGCGATGGATACGGCGCAAACCGGGCAGAGCGGCTGCACGCTGGTGCTCCTGGATCTGGACCGCTTCAAGAGCGTCAATGAGACCCTCGGCATGGGCGCCGGTGACGAACTGCTACAGGCCGTTGGCCGGCGGCTTCAGGGACTCGCCCGCCCTGGCGATACCGTGGCCCGGATCGGGAGCGACACCTTTGCCGTCCTGCTGCTGTCAATCGGCAACACCCTGGCGCTCACCCACTGGCTGGACGAGCTCCTGGAGGCGTTCCGGCAGCCGTTGTCCATTGCCGGACACGAGCTGATCCTGACTGCCAGCGTCGGCGTGGCCGGTTATCCGCGAGACGGCACGCGGCGGGATGAACTGGTAACCGGTGCGGAACTGGCGGTGGAGAACGCCCGCGACCAGGGGGGCGACCGCTGGATCACCTACGAGCCCAGTCTGGGTGAGCGGTCCAGTCGGCGGCTGTTCCTGGAGAACCACCTGCGTCAGGCGGTGGCCGGTGGTGAGTTCGTCCTGTACTACCAGCCCCAGTACGACCTTGCCTCGGGGCAACTCGTGGGCGTAGAGGCGCTGGTGCGCTGGCAGCACCCCGAGCGGGGCGTGGTCCCGCCGGACGAGTTCATCCCCCTGGCCGAGGAGACCGGGCTGATCCATGCTATCGACCGTTGGGTGCTCACGGAGAGCTGCCGACAGCTGGCAGCGTGGGATGCTCAGGGCTCGCAAGTACCACGCGTAGCCTTGAACCTCTCCGCGCGGGAGTTCTACGACGGCGAACTGGTGCCGCGGCTGCAGCAGCTCCTGGTCGAGTATGGCCTGAACGCCGGGCGTTTCGAGATGGAGATCACCGAAACCATGCTCATGCGGTACCCGGAGCGCGCCCGGCCGGTGCTGCAGCAGCTGGCGGATCTGGGGGTACACCTGGCCATGGACGACTTCGGGACCGGTTACTCCAATCTCGCCCTGCTCGAGGAACTGCCACTGGATCGCCTGAAGATCGACCGCGCCCTGGTGTGGGAGATCGGCAAGGGAGAGCGGAAGGAATCCATCGTGCGCGCCATCGTGGCCATGGGGCGCGCACTGGGCCTGGAGCTTGTTGCCGAAGGCATCGAGCGCCAGGAGCAGAGGAAATTTCTGGTGGCGGAGGGCTGTCAGCTCGGGCAGGGTTTCCACCTGGCGCGCCCGGCCCCCGTGGAGGCATTGGCGCTGGATGACGTGGGCTCCTTGCGCCTTTCCGGGCACGGGGAGACGCCATGACGGCTGCAGACGAACGCTGGGTGGCTACGGGCATCCACGGACTGGATACGGTCCTCGACGGTCTGCGCGTTGGCGACAACGTGGTCTGGCAGGTGGATGATCTGCAGGACTATCGTGGCATGGCTGAGGCTTTCGTGTCTGCAGCCCGGGCCGGTGGTCGGCGGATCATCTATCTGCGCTTCGGCGCGCATCCGCCGCTGCTGGATGAGCGGCAGGGGGTGCAAGTGGTGCCCCTGGACGCCGGGCGCGGGTTCGAGGCGTTCACCCGGCAGGTCTACCAGGCCGTGACTGACTACGGCACCGGTGCCTTCTATGTGGCCGATTGCCTGTCGGACCTGCTGCGGGCGTGGGCCACCGACTACATGGTGGGGCGCTTCTTCCAGGTCATCTGCCCCTACCTGTACGAGCTTGGCACCGTGGCCTATTTTGCGCTGCATCCGCAGCAGCACTCCCATGCCACCCTGGCACGTATCCGCGATACCACTCAGGTGCTGGTGGACATCCGGCGTGCCGGTTCGGACGTGCAGATGCAGCCCATCAAGGTATGGCAGCGGCATTCCCCGACCATGTTCCTGCCCCATCGGCGGTACGGGGATGCCTTCGAGCCGGTCACCGACAGCCTGGATGCGATCCGGCTGCAGGCGACCCTGGAGGCACGGCACCGGGGTGAGAGCAGTCAGCGCATGCTGGACTACTGGGATCGCCTCTTCTGGACGGCGTCGGAGGCGGTGACGGCACCCTGGCCCGAGGAAGAGCAGGCCGAGGTGCTGGAAGAGATCCTGGCCAGCGTGATCAGTCGCGAGCCGCGCATGCTCGCCCTGGCGCGCCGCTATTTCCGGCTGGAGGACCTGCTCGCCGTTCGCGAGCGCATGATCGGCAGTGGTTTCATCGGCGGCAAGGCCGTGGGCATGCTGCTGGCCCGGGCCGTTCTGCGGGAGGATGCGGCGGATTGCTGGCAACAGTGCCTGGAACCCCACGACTCCTACTTCCTCGGTTCGGACGTGTACTACGCCTTTCTCGTCCACAACCGGTGCTGGCCGCTATTGATGCGGCAGCGGGCCGAGTCCGGTTACTTCTCCGCCGCACCTGCCCTGCGTGAGGGGATTCTGCAGGGCGCGTTGCCGCCGGAGTTCCGCCCCGAGCTGGAGCGGATGCTGGACCACTTCGGCCAGTATCCGTTGCTGGTGCGCTCCAGCAGTCTGCTGGAGGACGGCTTCGGCAACGCCTTTGCGGGCCAGTACGAAAGCGTGTTCTGCATTAATCAGGGCAGCCCGGAGGAGCGTCTGGCGGAACTGGAGGCGGCTATCCGGCAGGTCTACGCTTCCACGGTGAGCGACGACGCCCTGAGTTACCGTTGGCAGCGCCGTCTGAGCACCCGCGAGGAACCCATGGCGCTGCTGCTGCAGCGGGTCAACGGTGCCTATCGGGGTGGGGTGTACTGCCCGGATGCCGCCGGGGTGGGGGTGTCCAGAAACACCTTCGCCTGGGATCCGGCCATGGACCAGCGTGCCGGAATGCTGCGCCTGGTCATGGGGCTTGGAACGCGCGCGGTGGATCGCATCGAGGGTGATCACGCCTGCGTCGCGGCTCTGGATTATCCCGACCGGCGACCCTTCCGCAGCCGTGATGACGCCTACGGCTTTGCCCAGCACAGTGTGGACGTGCTGGACCTCACGCACCGGGGGCACCGCACTCTGCCGTTGCGGGCGGTGCAGGGGGACATGCCGGTAGCCACGTTCACGCGCGTGGCCGAGCGGGACCACGAGGCCGGGCGGCGCGCCCGGGAGTTGGGGGATGACCGCCCCGTGTGGCGCCTGACCTTCACGCCCTTGCTGCGGGACACCATGTTCGTGACCCGCATGCAGCACATGCTCCACTCGCTCGAGCGGGCGTATGCCCACCCCGTGGAAGCCGAGTTTACGCTGCACTTCCGTGGTGACGGCCCACCCAGCGTCAACCTGGTCCAGTGCCGACCGCTGGCGACGCTGGGAGGCGGGCCGCGAGTCGACGTGCCCGGCGATCTGCCCGAGGAGCAGATCTACTTCACAACCCGGGGCCATTTCATGGGGGGCAACATCGACATGGCACTGGAGCGTGTCATCGCGGTGGATGCTCGGCGTTACAGCGCACTGACTAACGAAGGCAGGCAGGCGGTGGCGCGGCTGGTTGGAGCGCTCAACCGGGCGCTGTCAGCGCACGGGGTTGGATCGAGCCTGCTGCTCGGGCCGGGTCGGTGGGGGAGCAGCGCA
>SLMR01000184.1 GCA_007133445.1 Aquisalimonas sp.
CGTTCATGGTACGAGCAGCGCCAGCGCCGGGAGCAGGCGCTGTTGCTGGCCGTTGTCCTGGGCCTGATGTTGCTGGTGTGGAACTATGCCCTTCAGATTCCCGTGGAGCAGCGGCTGGAGCAGGCCGAGCGCCGGATTGCGGACCTGGACAATACCCGGCTGCAGCTTGCCGAAGAGCGGGACGAACTGGTGGCACGCCAGGATGAGGATCCGGATGCACCGTGGCGGGAGCGGTTGGAGGATGCCCGGGAGGCGCTGACAGAGCTTGAAGCCGATCTGGACGAGCAGTTGGAACGCCTGGTCTCTCCCAGACGCATGGTGTCGGTGCTGCGGCAGGTGCTGGCAGAGCAGGACGACCTGGACCTGAAGTACCTGGAGACCCGGGAACCGGAAGTTGTTTTCGAGGGCGATGATCTGCGCATCTACCGGCATGGCGTGACCGCCGTGTTCGAGGGCACCTATGCCGCGACCCAGGGGTATCTCGAGGAACTGGAGGCAAGTTCCCGGGAGCTGGTCTGGGACCGGGTGGACTACCAGGTCCTGACGCATCCAAGGGCGCGTGTGCAACTGGACGTGCATACGCTCAGCCTGGAGGAGTCCACTCTTGGCATCTAGACGGTTGAGGCGGGATATGGCCGGCGTGCCCGCGACCCTGGTGTTCGTCGTTCTGGGGGGGCTGTCGGCCGGTGGTGTGGGGGCTGACCACGATCCGACAGCGCCGCCGGAGGCAGCGGAACCGCGGGAGCCTGCCGCGCAGGCCGATTCTCCGGCAACCCCGGAGGTGCAGGCCATTCTGCGCTCGGGCGACCGCCGTATCGCCTTTGTCGGCGATGCATACATTCGGGAGGGCGATGTGGTGCCGTTCGGGCGGGTGGAGCGGATCGAACGCCATGCCGTCGTCTTCCGGCAGAACGATTCGCTGGTGCATGTGCCGGTGCAGGGTACGGGCATCAAACGGAACCAAAGAGATAACCAATGAGCGCAACACGCACCATCATCCCGGGAACCGTTGTCGCGCTGGCTCTCCTGCTTGCGGGGTGTGCGGCCAGCCCGGAGGCGGACCGCGAACGCGGCAAGGAGATGGACGAGGCCATCGACGATGCCCTGAGCTCGGCCGAGGAGACCGCGGATACCGAGGACGCGCCGGACGACGTACCGGATGCCGTCGGTGAGGCGCTGATGCCGGACCCGGAGCCGGTCCCCGATCTGGGCGACAGCGAGGAGCGCTTCGATCTGTCCGTCAGCCAGTTGCCGGCGCAGGATTTCTTCATGGGGCTGGTGGAGGACACGCCGCACAACATGGTTGTGCATCCGGATGTCGACGGCACGATCTCCCTGAGCCTGCAGAATGTCACCGTCCCCGAGGTGATGCAGGCGGTGCGCGAAGTCTACGGTTACGAGTATCGGGAAACCGCCGCCGGTTTCCTGGTCCTGCCCCAGGAAGCGCAGACGCGTATCTTCCAGGTGGAGTACCTGAACGTCGACCGCCGTGGCGCCTCGGATACACGCGTCAGCTCCGGTGCGCTGACCGACAGCAATGATGATGACGGCGGGCGTACCCTGTCCGGCAGCCGCATCTCCACCGATGCCTCATCGGATGTCTGGGGGGAGCTGCGGGAGGCGCTGGAGACCATCGTTGGTGATGAGGATGACTCCCGCATCGTCATGAGCCCGCAGGCGGGTACGGTGGTTGTGCGCGCCATGCCCGGAACGCTGCGTCAGGTGGAGGAGTTCCTGGGCGGCGTCGAGACCAACCTGGGCCGACAGGTGGTGCTCGAGGCGAAGATCCTCGAGGTCGAGCTCAGCGATCGCTTCCAGTCCGGCATCAACTGGCAGGCCCTGGCGAGCCCCGATGGCCGGGACGTCACGCTGGGGCAGCAGGACGGCACGGTCTTCGATGGCGATCTGCCCGACCCGGGTGGCGTGTTCTCGCTGACGGCGGACATGGGGGACTTCTCTGCGCTCCTGGAGCTTCTCGAGACCCAGGGTGAAGTGCAGGTGCTGTCCAGCCCGCGGGTGTCCACGGTCAACAATCAGAAAGCCGTCATCAAGGTGGGAACCGACGAGTTCTTCGTCACCGACATTTCCACCACCACGACCGCCGTCGGGACCGCGGCCACCATCTCCCCGGACGTGGAGCTGACCCCGTTCTTCTCGGGCATCGCGCTGGACGTCACGCCGCACATCAGCGCCGACAACCGGGTGACCCTGCATGTCCACCCGTCCGTGAGCGAGGTCACCGATCAGCGCAAGGATATCAGCACCGGCGAGGAGACGTTCGACATTCCCCTGGCCCGCAGCGACGTGCGCGAATCCGACAGCATTGTCCGCGCCGACAGCGGCGAGGTGGTGGTGATCGGCGGATTGATGCAGGACCGTGTCGAGGACGCCACGGGGCAGGTGCCGGTGCTCGGGGATCTGCCCATGGTCGGCGGCCTGTTCCGGCAGCGGGACAGCGAAACCGTCAAGAGTGAACTGGTGATTCTGCTGCGGCCGGTGGTCGTGGACGAGGATACCTGGGGCGACCAGATGGGCCAGAGCCGCGAGCGCATGCAGCAGCTGCGCGGTGATCGCACCGGGGCCATCGAGCAGCCCGAGTGACGGGAGTGGAGGCCGATGTATCTGGAGCACTTCGGTCTCGAGGATTATCCGTTCTCGCTGTCGCCGGACACCGCCTACTTCTGCAACCAGGGTGCCTGGCAGGAAGCACTCAACGTCGTTCTGGTCGCTCTGGCCGGGGGTGAGGGGTTCATCAAGGTGACGGGCGAGGTGGGCACCGGCAAGACCATGCTCTGCCGCACGTTGCTCCGTCGCCTGGACGCCGACTACACCACCGCCTGGATTGCCAATCCCTGTGTGAGCGCCAACGGTCTGCGCCTCAGTCTGGCCGACGAGCTCGGCCTCCGGCTGCCAGGAAATGCCGGCCAGCACCGGATCCTGCGGGAACTGAACGGCGCCATGATGGAGGCGCGGGAACAGCAGCGGCCAGTGGTCCTGGTGCTGGACGAGGCCCAGTCCATGCCGGACGAAACCCTCGAAGCCCTGCGGCTCCTGACCAACCTGGAGACCGAACGCGCCAAGTTGCTCCAGGTGGTCATGTTCGGTCAGCCCGAGCTCGACGCCCGCTTGGCCCAGGAGCGGTGGCGCCAGCTGCGTCAGCGCATCACCTTCGCCTACACGCTGGGCCAGCTCGGGCCGGAGGAAGTGCGTGGCTACGTCAGTCACCGGCTCGCCGTGGCGGGGAGTCACGGCGCCCGGCTGTTCAGTGAGCGCGCCCTGCACGCGCTGTACCGCAGCAGCGACGGCCTGCCCCGGCTGATCAACATCCTCGCGCACAAGGCCCTGCTCGCGGCCTGGGGCGAGGGTAGTGGCAGCGTGGACCGGGCGCACGTGCAGCGCGCCGCCAGGGATACCGGCGATGCCCGCGACCCGGGCGGTGGGCGCATCGGCTGGTGGGCCGCAGCGTCTGTCGCGGCCGCCCTGCTGGTCGCCGCGGCCGGCATGGTCCACTGGTACGGGCTGGGGGTGGCGGCATGAGCCTGATCAACGATGTCCTGCGGGATCTGGACCGACGCCGGGAGCGGCCGCGCGGCAGCATGCCCTCCGGAGTGCGAGCCCCGGGTTCGCATCCGCGTTTCCGCTCGGCCGTGATCCGCGTTCTGCCCTGGTTCGCCGGATTGGGGATCCTGGGCGGCGCGGCGCTGATGCTCCACCTCTGGCTGGAACAGCAGGCACCCGGGACCGGCGGTAATGTGCCGGAGCCTGCGAACGTCACGGCCCTGGACATCGGCGACGAACCGGTGGAGGACACACCCCGGCCACGCCTCGAACAAGTGGATGTGCGCAACGCCGAGGCGGACGATGAAGGCTTGGAGTTGCGCTTCATCACTGAGTATCCCCTGGTTCACACCCTGGAGCGTGCCAGCGATGGCAGAGTGATCACCCTCGCACTTCCGGTGGACGGCGAAGGACCGGAGTTGCCGGACCTGCTCCGGGAAGTGCCGGAGGTGGTCGCCGTGGACTGGCGGTTCCACGGTGACCGGCTCACGTTGAAACTTGAATTCGAGACCGCTCCGCGGCTGCAGGTGCAGCGCCTGAGTCTGCCGGCTGGCGTCGCCCTGGCGTTCGACTTCCCGGCGGACCCGGGCGCCGACGATGAACCCGACGGAGACGGGGAGACCGTGGCCGAGACTGCGGAACCGGGGGCCGGGACGGAGCCGGAGGCGACCCGGGGCGATCAACGTGCGGACCGGCAGGAGACGGCCGAAGCGCTGGTGGAATCGCCGCTAGGCGTCCCGGCAGCGGAAGCCGGGGACGGGGTCGGTGGTGAGCTGGTTCGCCGTCCCTCCCGCGCCGGGGACGCCGATGGCGCCCTGCGCCGCGCCAGGGCTGCCGAGGACGCCGGCGATATCCGCGAGGCGGAGGCCATCTACCGGGATGGCCTGGCGGAGACGCCGGACGCGTGGCGCCTCCGTCGCGGTCTCGCCGCGCTCCTGCATCAGCGCGGCGAGACCGAAAGCGCGGCGGGTCTTCTGGCCGAGGGGCTGGAGGACGAGCGTGGTGCGCCGGCCCTGGCCCGGCTCAAGGCCCGCATCCTGATGGAGCACGATCCCGAACGGGCGATCCGCGTGCTGGAGGCGCATCCGGCGAGCAGCTTCGGCGACGGTGGCTGGCATGCGTTACTGGCCGCCCTGTATCGTCAGACCGGGCAGGCCGAGGATGCGGTGCCGCTATACCGGGAACTGGCGCGGCAGCAGAGCAGCGAGGGTCGATGGTGGCTCGGTCTCGGCGTCGCCCTGGAAGAGAGCGACGAGGCCGACCGTGCGCGCGCCGCTTACGAGCGCGCGTTGACCGTCGGCGGACTGGACAGTGAACTCACGGCGTTTCTGCGCCAACGCATCGAGACCCTGGAATGACGGAGACGGAAAGCGGAACCCGGACGCGCCGCAAGATTCGCATCGGCGATCTGCTGGTCAGCGAAGGCGTCATCTCGGACAGCCAGCTCCAGGCGGCATTGATCGAACACAAACGCACCGGCCGCAAGCTTGGCCGTACGCTCATCGATCTGGGCTACGTCTCCGAGGCCAGGCTCAACGACCTCCTGGCCCGCCAACTCGGCGTCGCCAATCTGGACCTGCGCAGCTACGAGGTAGAGCCGGAGACGGTGCGGCAACTGCCGGAGACCCATGCTCGTCGGCTGCGCACCCTGGTCCTGAAGGAGGAGGACGATCATTTCCTGGTCGGGATGGCGGACCCCACCGACCTGTTCGCCCAGGACGAGCTGACCCGCCTGCTGGGGAAGCCGGTGCGGGTTGCAGTGGTACGGGAGCGGGATCTTCTGCAGATCATCGACCGGACCTACCGCCGCACCGAGGAAATCTCCAACATTGCAGAGGAGCTCGAGGAAGAGATCGGCGATGACGATGTCGATCTCGCCTCGCTGGAGGAGGGGGCCGGGACGGGCAATGCACCGGTGGTGCGACTGCTGCGCTCCATTTTCGAGGATGCCGTGCAGGTCGGAGCATCGGACATTCACATCGAGCCGGACGAGAGCGCCCTGCGCATTCGCCAGCGTGTGGACGGGCAGCTGCAGGAGCACGTGGTGAAAGAGAAGCGCATCGCCCCGGCGCTGATCCTGCGGCTCAAGCTCATGGCGGGGCTGAACATCTCCGAGAAGCGTCTGCCTCAGGATGGCCGCTTCAATCTGCGCGTGCACCGCCGCTCCGTGGACGTTCGCCTGTCCACCATGCCCATCCAGTACGGGGAGTCGGTCGTCATGCGCCTGCTGGACCAGTCCGGCGGCCTGCTGCGCCTGGAACGGCTGGGTATGCCGGACGACGTGCTTGCGCGTTTCCGGCGCCTGATTCACCGCCCCCACGGCATGGTTCTGGTGACGGGCCCAACCGGCAGCGGCAAGACCACCACCCTGTACGCTGCACTGGCGGAGCTCAACCAGGCGGGCAGCAAGATCATCACCGTCGAGGATCCGGTCGAGTACCGTCTGTCGCGGATCAACCAGGTGCAGGTTCAGGAGCGCATCGGCCTGACCTTCGGCCGGGTCCTGCGCTCGGCGCTGCGCCAGGATCCCGATATCGTCATGGTCGGGGAGATGCGTGACCAGGAAACCGCCGAAATCGGGTTGCGTGCCTCGGTGACCGGCCACCTGGTCCTGTCGACGCTGCACACCAATGACGCCCACTCCACTGCGGTCCGCATGCTGGACATGGGGGCCGAGAGCTACCTGCTGGCGGCCTCCCTGCGCGGCGTGCTGGCCCAGCGGCTACTGCGGCGGGTGTGCGCCAGCTGCGCCAGCACTCATGCACCGGACGAGCACGAGACCGCCTGGCTGCGCGGCATGCGGATCGATTCCAGTGGCCTGACGTTCAGCCGGGGCAGCGGTTGTACCCACTGCAACAATACCGGCTACCAGGGTCGCATCGGCGTCTACGAACTGCTGGAGATCGACGGCGCCATGGCCGATGCCCTGCGACGGGAGGAGCTGGGCGAGTTTGCCGACCTGGCCGCCCGCAGCCCCCGCTTCCGGTCGCTGACCATGGCGGCAATGGACTATGCCCGCCAGGGAGTGACCAGCCTGAGTGAAGTCATGCGCATCGCGTCGGAACTGGACGAATACGAGGAGCCAGGTATGCCGGCAGCAACGGGGGCATGGCCCGAGCCCGCGCAGGATGACTCATCCCCGGATCTGCGCCTGGAGGATGACTGAGTGCCCTGGTTCAGTTACAAGGCGCGGGACGCCCAGGGCAACCTGCAGGAGGGGCAGCTGGAAGCGGAGACCGTTGAGGCCGTCGCGGACAGGCTGCTCGGTGACGGCTTTTCGCCGCTGACCATCGAACCCGACCGCAGCCGCCCGCACGAAGGCGACGAGCCCTTCGGTGCGTTGCTATTCGAACGCCGCGTCACGCTGGACGAGCTCATGGTCTTCGCCCGGCAGATGTACAGCCTCACCCGGGCGGGTGTGCCCATCATTGGCGCCATGACCGGGCTGGCGGAGACAACACGGCACAAGCGCATGGCCCGGGTGATTCGCGGTGTGGCCGCGGAGCTGGAGAATGGCCGGGCACTGGCGGACTGTCTGCGCCAGTATCCGGATGTGTTCGACGGCCTGTTCGTGAGCATCATCCAGGTCGGGGAGAACTCCGGTCGCCTGGATGAAGCATTTCTGCAGCTGTCCCGCCACCTGGAGCGGGAGAAGGCCACGCGCGACCAGATCCGTGCCGCCATGCGCTATCCGGTGATCGTGCTGGTGGCCATCGCCGTTGCCATTGGCGTGATCAACGCCTTCGTGATTCCGGCCTTCGGGCGCATGTTCGAGAGCTTCGGTGCCGATCTGCCGCTGCCCACCCGGGTGCTGATCGCCACATCCAGCTTTACGGTGCAGTACTGGTACCTGGTACTAGGCGGCCTGGCGGCGATGGTGGCAGCATTCAGCTTCTGGAAGCGCACCACCGCCGGTCGCTACCGGTGGGATGCCATCAAGCTGCGCCTTCCCGTGGTGGGCAGTATCATCCTGCGTGCAACCCTGGCGCGCTTCGGACGCTCGTTCGCCATGGCCATGCGCTCGGGCGTGCCCATCATCACGGCGCTCACCATGGTGGCCCGCGCCACCGATAACGCCTGGGTCGGTGCGCGCATCGAGGGCATCCGCACGGGCATCGAGCGGGGTGAAGGGCTCACCCGCAGCGCCGCCAACACGGAGCTTTTCCCGGCCCTTGTGGTGCAGATGATCGCTGTTGGGGACGAGACCGGGCAGGTGGACGACATGCTCGACGAGATGGCGGATTTCTATGACCGGGAGGTGGAGTACGACATCAAACAGCTCAACGCCTATCTGGAGCCCATCATGCTCGTGATCGTGGGCCTGCTGGTGCTGATCCTCGCGCTGGGCGTTTTCCTGCCCATGTGGGACCTGGGCCAGGCCGCACTGTAGGCCATGAATCGGCAGTGGCAACGCGGGCTGACACGGCTGGAGTTCGCCATCACGGTCAGCGTGATCGGCATACTGATTGTGGTTTTCCTGCAGCGCGCAGAGTTGCTGCAGGGGCGTATCGAGACCCACACCGTGCGGGCCGACATCGATGCCATGCGCACCGCTGTCACCCTGGCCCGGGTGCGGGGTGACGCCGAGCCGGGCGGTAATCCGGTGGACCTGCTCGAACAACAGGCGTCGCCGGATCCCCGGCAGTTCGCCGGGGACGGCTTCCGGGAGAGCTACGCGGGCACCATGGACACGGATGACCCGGAGGCCCTGCCGCCTGGCGCCTGGGTGTTCCTGCCGGCCGAGGGGTGGCTGGTGTACCGGATTCGCCGGCCGGGACAGTTTCTGGACGTGTATCTTC
>SLMR01000145.1 GCA_007133445.1 Aquisalimonas sp.
AGGCGCAGACGCGTTCCCTGGAACCATTCCCGAGAGGCCGGCGCGGCCTCTCGGCCGCCCCCGAGGTGCCCATTCCCGCCGCTTTATCCAGAATCCACCAGTGGCGTCGTCCGTCGTGTGCGCGAATTCCAGGAGTAACGTAATGACCCAGCAGCCCCCGCGGCTCATGCAGATGATCGAGGAGCTGATCGCGATCCCCTCGGTGAGCAGCGTCAATCCGGCGCTGGACCAGGGCAATCGCGCGGTGGTGGATCGTCTTGCCGAGTGGCTGCAGGGGCTTGGCTTTGCCACCGAGATCCAGCCGGTACCGGGCGCTCCGGACAAGGCCAACCTCATTGCCACCCTGGGCCGCGGGGAGGGTGGGCTGGTGTTGGCTGGGCATACCGATACCGTGCCCTTCGACGACACCGGCTGGGCGTCCGACCCGTTCGTACTCAGTGAGCGTGACGGCCGTCTCTACGGCCTCGGCACCAGCGACATGAAGGCGTTCCTGGCGCTGGTGATCGACGCGGTGCGTGACTTGCGAGCCGGGGATCTGAAGGCGCCGCTGGTGGTGTTGGCCACTGCCGACGAGGAGAGCGGCATGGGTGGCGCCAAGGCGCTGGTGGACGCGGAGCGGCGCCTGGGGCGGCACGCCGTCATTGGCGAGCCCACCAATCTGCAGCCGGTGCACGTGCACAAGGGCGTGATGATGGAGGCCATCCGCGTGCGCGGGCGTTCCGGGCACTCCAGTGATCCGGCCCTGGGCAACAGCGCCCTGGAGGGCATGCACCGCGTGCTGAATGATCTGCTCGCCTGGCGCCAGCAGTTGCAGTCACGGAACGTGGACCGGCGGTTCGACGTGCCCGTGCCCACCATGAACCTCGGCTACATCCACGGCGGTGACAACCCGAACCGCATCTGTGCCCACTGCGAGCTGCACATCGACATCCGGCCACTGCCCGGCATGAGCCTGGAGGACCTGCGGGGCGTGTTGGCGCAGCGCCTGCCCCGGGTGCTGGGCGAAACCGGGCTGGAGCTGACCATGGAATCCCTGTTTCCGGGCATGCCCGCCATGGAGACGCCACGGGATGCGGAGATCGTGCGCGCCGCCGAAGCGCTCACGGGTTCCGAGGCGCGGGCGGTGCCGTTCGGGACGGAAGGCCCGTATCTGCGCGACCTGGGGCTGGACGTGGTGGTCATGGGGCCGGGGGACATTGCCCAGGCCCACCAGCCGGACGAGTTCCTGGCGGCGGATCGCCTGGAACCCACCGTCAAACTGCTGCGTAGCCTGGTGCAGCGGTTCTGCATGGACGCCCAGGGAGCCCGCCATGGCCCATGATGCCGAAGCCTACGTGGCCTGGTTCCGGCGCAGCGCGCCGTACATCAATGCCCATCGCGGCCGCACGGTGGTGGTCAGTGCGGGCGGCGAAATGCTCGCCGGCGACAGTACGCCGGCACTGCTGCACGACATTGCCCTGTTGAACAGTCTCGGGGTGCGGGTGGTGCTGGTCTCCGGCGCCCGGCCCCAGGTGGAGCAGCGGCTGCGTCAGCGGGGTGGGGAGGTGCGCTATGAGGGCGGTCTGCGGGTGACCGATGACCTGGCGCTCGAGTGCCTCAAGGAGGCCGTTGGCGCCCAGCGGGTGGAGATCGAGGCGCTGCTGTCCATGGGTGTTGCCAACTCCCCCATGGCGGGTTTTCGCCTGCGGGTTGCCTCCGGCAACTTTGTCACCGCCAAGCCCCTGGGGGTCCGCGACGGAGTGGATTACCGGCACACTGGCGAGGTGCGGCGGGTGGACGCCGCCGGGATACAGGAGCGCCTCGCTGACGGCAACGTGGTGCTGGTCTCGCCGCTGGGATACTCGCCCACCGGCGAGGTCTTCAACATGGTGGCCGAGGACGTGGCCCTGGCCGTCGCCACCAGCCTGAGCGCCGACAAGCTCATCTACCTGACCCGGGGCGATGCCCTGGTGGACGCGCAGGGGGAGCTGATCCGGGAGCTGGATCTGCACCAGGCTGGACAGCGGCTGGAGGCCCTGCGGGCCGGCGACACGACGGACGGCGGCCTGCGCCTGCTGGATGCGGCGGTCCGGGCCTGTCGCCACGGCGTGCGCCGGGTGCACCTGGTGGACGGCAGCCAGGACGGCGGGCTGCTGCTGGAGCTGTTCACCCGGGACGGTGTCGGCACCCTGGTGGCCGGCAACCCGTTCGAATCCCTGCGCCCGGCCACGGTGGACGACGTCGGCGGCATTCTCGAGCTGATCGAGCCGCTGGAGCGGGAAGGCGTGCTGGTGCGGCGGTCCCGGGAGGAACTGGAGACGCGCATCGACGACTACGTGGTGGTGGAGCGCGACGGCATGGTGATCGCCACAGCGGCGCTGTCGCCGAACCACAGCGCCGGCATGGCAGAACTGGAGTGTTTCGTTATCCACCCGGAGTATCGCGGCGGGGAGCGCGGCGACATGCTGCTGCGTCACGTGGAGCGGGAGGCCAGGGCCCATGGCCTGGAGCGCCTGTTCGTGCTCACCACCCGGACGGCCCACTGGTTCCGGGAGCGGGGCTTCGAGCCCGCGCGCCTGGATGATCTGCCCATGGAGCGTCAGGCGCTGTACAACCTGCAGCGCCGTTCCCAGGTGTTCATCAAGACCATCGGCCGGTCAGGCTGACCCGGGGCGCGCAGGAGCGGCGTCAGCCGCGACCGGCGGTTACGAGTCGTCCGTGAGCTCCGCCGGCAGTTCCTCGCGGATCTCCCGTTCCATGGTGTCCGGGTCTGGTGTCAGCCGCGGTGCGTCGGCGTCACCGGTGGTGTCCGGTTGGGCGTCCGGGGCGGCTTCGACTTCCTCGGGTTCATCCGCGACGCCGGGGCGGTTGTGTCCCATCCCCGCCAGTTCTCCGAGGGCGGAGACGGCGTGACGGCTGCCGTTGTCCGCCGCACGCCGGATCCATTCCAGGCCGCGGCTCTCGTCCCGGCTCACGCCCTGGCCCTCGAAGTACATGTAACCAATGGTGTACTGGGCCTCCGGATTGCCGGCCTCGGCCTCCACGATCAGGCGCTCGAAGGCTTCGCCGTAATCGCCGGCGAGGTACGCCTCGCGGCCCTGCTCGAACCGGGCGTGATCGCCAGAGTCGCCGCTGCCGGCACAGCCCGCGAGAACCGTGACGGCGACGGCCAGTGTCGCAATCTGCCTAAGCATCCCTGTCTCCTTGTGGCCGCTTCCAGGCCAGTGTCACCCCGTCGCCGATGGGGACGATGCTGACGTCCACCCGGGGGTCATCGCGCAACTGCCGATTGAATACGCGCAGCGCCTCGGTGCTGGCGCGGGTGTCGGATGGATCGGCGACCTGGCCGGACCACAGCACGTTATCCACCGCGATCAATCCGCCTGTGCGCACGAGCGCCATAACCTGCTCATAGTAGACGCTGTAGCGTTCCTTGTCCGCGTCGATGAACGCGAAGTCGAACGTACCTGCAAGCCCGTCATCCAGCAAGCGCTGGAGCTGTTCGGCCGCATCCCCAAGGCGCAGCTCGATGCGCTCCGCCACCCCCGCATCGCGCCAGAACGCGTGGGCATCCGCCGTGCTGTCCGGGTCCTTGTCCAGGGTGATCAGCCGCCCGTCCGCCGGCAGTGCCTGGGCCACGGCCATGGCCGAGAAGCCGGTGAAGGTGCCGATCTCCAGGGCCTGCCGCACGCCCAGGGCCGCGGCGAGAACGCGCATGAAGCGCGCCTGCTCCAGGCCGATGCGCATCTGCGGCGCGGTGTAGGAGGCGGTGCGCTCGCGCAGGCGCCGTTCGATATCCGACTCCGGCGGCAGCATGTCGAGCAGGTAGCCGTGTAGCCTGTCGTCCAGGCCGAGTGTCTTTTCGGTCATGCCTCACCCTGTGGCATCGAAGGTGTATGCGGGGTGGCGCCATTGTAACCCCATGCCGAAGCAATCGCCGGCTTGTCCGTCTTCCCGGAAAAGTGATTTGTGACGCCCGCAACAGAAAATCCGCTGGACCCGCGAAATACTCTCAAGACTGGCGCGTGGGCTGCTTCCAGAGTGGCCCGGCGTTCCTGTTGGACGAGGCTGGGACGAGATGCAGCTGATCAATATTGCACGCGGTCGCCCACTGCGGGTGCTGCAGATTTCCGACACGCACCTCTACGGTGATAGCGGCCAGTTGGCGGGCGTGGATACCGAAGCGGCGTGGCAGAGCGTGGTGAATGCGCTGTGTGAGCGCGGTGAACGGGCCGATCTGTTCCTGCACACCGGCGATCTGATCCACGACGGCGCCGAAGATGTCGAGGCGGCCTATTACCAGGCGAAGCGCCGCCTGGATGTCCTCAGGACACCCGGCCTGCTGGTTCCCGGAAATCACGATGATCCCAGGGTCATGGAGCGCGTGTTCCAGACTGGTCCAGTGCGCTGCACTGGCCACCTGATCGCCGGTGACTGGCTGTTCGTCATGCTGGATTCCACCGTGCCGGGTGCGACACATGGGCATCTGTCTCCCGACCAGTTGCAGTGGCTGGACGATTGCCTGGGCGCGAACAGTGACAGGCATACGCTTGTCGGCCTGCATCATCATCCGGTGGCTGTTGGCTGCGGCTGGATCGATCGCATCGGCGTGGACAACGGGCGCGAGCTGTTCAGGGTTCTGGACCGGCACGAGGCCGTGCGCGCGGTGGTGTGGGGGCACGTGCATCAGGAGTTCGACGACTGGTACGGCGACGTGCGGCTGCTGGCGAGCCCGAGCACCTGCGTGCAGTTTGCCCCGGACAGTGACGCGTTCCGGATTGATTGCCGGCCGTCGGGGTATCGCTGGCTGGACCTGCGGCCGGACGGCACGGTGCGAACCGGCGTCGAGCGGCTGACTGAACTCCCGGCCGGCCTGAATGCGGGTCTCGCCGGGTACTGAAACCTGCGCCTCAAGGCAGACAACGACACCGTCGATAAACTGGACCTGCTTGAGCGCGTGTTCGTCACGGTGTGCCATGCTGGTGCAGCCGCGCGACGGAGCAAGACACGGCCCCGGCAAGAAGGGCCATGCCAGAAGGGGAAGGAGGGCGTATGTCGGCACAGGAAGTAAGACGACAGGAAGCCGCGGGCCAGAGCGAGGTCGAGCGGTTGAAAAAGGAACTGGCCGCGTTGCGGCAGCGACTCAACGACGACGTAGCCTACTATCGGGCGGAGTCTGAAACCGCCCGGCAGCGCGTGGAGGCCGAGCAGCTACGCATCCATGCGCAGGAGGTGGCGCGCCGACGCAAGCTGGAGGAAGAGCTCGCGAGCGTCACACGCAAGCTGCAGGAGGCCCAGGAACACAACGACCGTCTGCAGCGCCGTTACGATGACCTCCATCATCAGTACCTGCAGCAGCAGGAGACTGCGCGCCTCAGCGCCGAGGACCAGGTTGCCCAGACGCGCGAGGCAGCGCGCGACGCCTGGCAGAGTGCCGAGCAAGAGCTGGCATCGATGGAAGGGCAACTCAACGACGCACGCCTCGAACTTGCGCGCGAACAGGAGCGCAGCCGGCAGCTTGAGGAGACGCTGGGCACCCTGCAGGGCGTGGAGGGGCAGAACGACGAGGATCGCGAAGCGGCGTTGCTGGATGAGGTGACGGCGCTGCGCAAGGCGCTGAATCTCTCCGAGAGGGGGCGTGGCCAGGCCAACCAGCGTGCCGTTCGTCTGGCGGAAAAGCTCGTTGCGCTGCAAACGGCGCAGGAGCGGAGCAGCCCGTCGGCCGCCGTGCAGTCTCAGGAATCCCGGCAGGCGGGATCGCGCTTCGGCGCCGGCAACCCGGTGCAGGTTGATCTCACCGAAGCCAACGCCGTGCTGCGCGCTGCGCATGGCGATGAATCACGATCCGGCGACGGCGATGAGGCGGTGTTGTCCCTGGGGGCGGAGCTGGCTGACGAGTTCCTGCTCATTGAGGCTGATAACTCCCTTGACCGGAGCAAGCTGCAGCGCATGCAGGAGCAGGTGGACAAGGAGGACCAGCGCCAGGCACAGCGCGAGCAGGAACAGGCCGCTGAGCGCCGGGCAAGGGCCACGCCGGCGGTGGCGCAGCCGGCGCCGCAGCAGAAGGCCCCGGTGAGCCGCACGGAGACACGGTCGCGGTCAGAGGTACCGGAAGCGGCTGCCTCCGGGTCAGGAACCCGCCGCTGGCCGACGGCCGTTGCGCTGGTGGTGCTGCTGGGGGGTGTCGGCGCGGGTCTCGCCTGGTTCCTGGGCCTGATCGGCTAGCGCTAGTCTTCCGTCCGAGAAGTCTTTCAGGACACTAGATCTCGATCATCTCGAAGTCTTCCTTGCCGGCACCGCATTCCGGGCAGGTAAAGCTGTCCGGAATGTCTTCCCAGCGGGTGCCGGGCGCAATGCCGTCGTCGGGCAGCCCTTCCTCTTCCTCGTAGATCCACCCGCAGACGACGCACATGTACGACTTGTATTCCATCGGTATCGCCCTGATGCCTGAGTGACCGGCGGTACTCTACCTGTTCGACCACCGGGGTCCAAGAGGAGGCTGGCCATGGCGGACGCGTCCCCAGTGCGCGGTTTGTACGTGATCACCGACACCACGCGGCATCGCGGCGATGCGCTGACCCGCGCGTGTGCGCAGGCGCTCGCCGGCGGTGCCCGGGTACTCCAGTACCGCGACAAGAGCAGCGACGATGATCGCCGCCGGGCCGAAGCACAGGAGCTGCTGGCGTTGTGCCGGGAGTACCGTGCGCTGTTCGTGGTCAACGACGACGTGGCGCTGGCCGCGGCGGTGGGGGCGCCCGCAGTCCACCTGGGGCGTGATGATGCAGCGCTGGCCACGGCCCGGGAGCGCCTCGGACCTGGAGTTCTGATCGGCGGCTCCTGTTACGGCTCGCTGGAGCGGGGCGATCGGCTGGCGGCGGCCGGTGCGGATTACCTCGCATTCGGCAGCGTCTTCCCGTCGCCCACCAAGCCGGAGGCGGCGACGGTGACGCTCGGGACCCTGTCCGCAGCGGTGGCGCGCTACCGCCAGCCGGTGGTGGCCATCGGCGGGATCACCCCGGACAATGCGGCCGCGGTGTTGGACACCGGCGTGGCAGCGGTGGCGGTGATCAGCGGCGTGTTCGCGGCGCCCGACCCCGAGGCCGCCGCCGCCCGGGTCGCCGGCCTGTTCGGTGGCGCAGCCTGATAGACTGACGGCAACGCGTTCCAGGACGGTGAGACATTCCAACGTTTCCATGCAGGAGGACCGGCATCCCATGAAACACTCCGAGACGCTCTTCGAGGCGGCCTGTCAGCACATTCCCGGTGGCGTGAATTCCCCGGTGCGCGCGTTTCGCGGCGTCGGTGGCACGCCGGTGTTCATGCGTCGCGCCCAAGGGCCGTATCTCTACGATGAGGATTACCAGCGCTACGTGGATTACGTCTGCTCCTGGGGCCCGATGGTGCTGGGGCATGCCCACCCGGAGGTGGTGGAGGCGGTCCAGCAGGCGGCTGCTCAGGGGCTGAGCTTCGGTGCGCCGACGGAAGCCGAGACGCGGATGGCGCAGCAGATCAAGAAGCACGTGCCGTCCATGGAGATGCTGCGCATGGTGAGTTCCGGCACGGAAGCCACCATGAGCGCGCTGCGGCTGGCGCGGGGCTATACCGGGCGCAACAGGATCATCAAGTTCCAGGGCAATTACCACGGGCATGTGGACGCGCTGCTGGTGAAGGCCGGCTCCGGCGCGCTGACGCTGGGCAACCCCACGTCGCCGGGGGTGCCTGAGGCCGTGGTGGCGGACACCATCACGCTGACCTACAACGATCTCGACGGCGTAAAGCAGGCGTTCGCGGAGTACGGCGACGAGATCGCCGCGGTGATGCTCGAGCCGGTGGCCGGCAACATGAACCTGGTCCCGGCCGATGCAGCATTCCTGCAGGGGCTGCGGGATCTGTGCTCCAGTCACGGCAGCGTGCTCATCTTCGATGAGGTCATGTCCTGCTTCCGCGTGCATCTGGGCGGCGCGCAGGCGCTCTACGGGGTTACGCCGGACCTCACCTGCCTCGGCAAGGTGGTGGGCGGCGGCATGCCCGTGGGAGCCTTCGGTGGCCGCCGCGAGATCATGGAACAGCTCTCGCCGCTGGGGGCGATCTACCAGGCGGGGACGCTCTCCGGGAATCCCGTGGCCATGGCGGCGGGGCTGAAGACGCTGGAAGTGCTGTCGCGCCCCGGGACGTTCGAGGGGCTGGAGGCAACGACGAAGGCGCTGGCGGACGGGCTGCGGGAGCGGGCAGAGCAGGCGGGTGTGCCGGTACAGGTCAATA
>SLMR01000152.1 GCA_007133445.1 Aquisalimonas sp.
ATCACCGAAAAGAATCTGATTGTCTTGATAGTCACCGGGCTGCGGATCGTCCGCCCCCCATGCGGCAGGAACCACCAACGGAGTTCCGCTCTGACCGGCGTTTTCTCCTCGGCCCGCCTCATTGAACCCCAACACGCCGGACACAACGTCATTGGGGTTCAATGAGGCGATCGCATCAGCGTCGAAGCTCATGGTGACCTGATAATGGCTAATACTTTCGTCATCGGCGCCGTCACTCCCAGTGCGCCCAGTCCCGCTGTCACCCGGCTCCTCGACTGCGACCTGCGCATCCGGTGTCTTGACCAGCTTGAAATGCCGTTCGGTCTGCACCGGCAGCTTCAGCTCCCGATAGCCAGGGTTCTCCATGCCGAGGGAAGCAAACAGCTGATAAGCGCGGGGCTGGACCGGCTTGTCGTTGGAATCGATGTTGGGGCTGGTCTCTACCGGATCGTAGAAGTACGTGTCGCAAGGGGTGGCACTCACAAAGAGCGGGTCTTCCAAGTCCGCTGCCACGATCTGTGTCCCCTCAGACCGAAGGCCCTGATCACTACAATTCCCTGTCTCGTACCAGAACATCGATCCGATCTGCGCCACGGCGCCATCGAGCATCATGTTATACGCAAGGTCCTGGTAGCCGACCTCCGAACCCAGAGACATCATCCGCCGTGCAAACCGGAACACCTGAGAACTACCCATGTCCTCAGTATCCCAGGCCGCATGCAAGATTTCCCCTGAAACCGTCTCACCGAAGAGATTGACGTCGTCGAACGGCTGATTCGCAACAGCGCCTGCCAGCGAAAACTGCTGATCGTTCCAATCGACCTGAAGCCCGGAGAACTCGAGCAGGCGCGTGGGCTGCTCATCCTCGTCCGGCCAGACAACGCCTGGGTCCTGGTCCAGATACACGGCACCGTTCAGCACGAGCTCCCGACCATCCAGGTTCACCGGAACGACGCATGCGTCGCTGAATTCCAGCGTCTCGTCCTCGAGGGTGACGCCACCCTGAGAATCCTGACATTCCTCGAGGCCGAGTGCTGCGTGCAGGTCTGGCTCGCCTCCGGTCTCGGCTTGGACTTCCCGATCCATGAAATGGATCGCTGTTGCCAGCACGGTGCCCAACGCCGCCGTATCCATCGCCAGACGCTGGTCCTGTTCGTCGGGATCACCTTCGTAGGAGGCTTCAATGTTGGCCCAGCCGGTGTCACCATCGTAGTGTTCTAGGTAATCCAGCGCCAACGCTTGGGCGAAGCTGTCGCTTTCGCCCGGGGGGGCTTCGGCATCGACGTCGCCACCAGAGCCGCTGCTCCCGCCGGAGCCCCCGCTACCATCGTCGCCACCGCCGTTTTCGTCCCCGGCATCGCCTGAGCTTTCACCATTGGAGCTGCCGTTGTCAGGTGTTTCCGTATCGTCATCGCCAGAACCACTGGAACTTCCCCCAATGCAGCCGCTCAGCGCCCCGGCAGAAATCATCAGTGACAGTAAAAAAGTCCATCGCAAAGTCATTTGGTTACCCCTTATTGTTGCTTCTTGCGGCGATCTACGGAAAGGCTCCCTGTCCTCACCAAGATCCGACGGTGGATTCTCACGGCAGAGCTGATGTCAGCTGACACCTGGCATCGGCAGGCGAAAACGAACGTTCAGACCCCAGTGTAGGGGCAGGCACCTTACAACAGCCTTACATTTGGTCTTATCACCGCGCCCATCTCGTTTCACCAATGAGGCAGGCAGAGGCGGAAGGGGGTTGCGGCCAGCAAAGCAAGGGCGGACTCACAGCGGCCTGCCGAAAAGACCACTGACCGGGGCGGCCCTCAGCCCGCCCGGCTCAGTGCCGCGGCATGCCAACGCAGATGGTCTTCAATGAAGGTGGCGATGAAGAAGTAGGAGTGGCCATAGCCCGCGTGGTAGCGGAGTTCCTGGTCCACGCCGGCCGCGCTGCAGGCCTGCTCGAGAGCTTCCGGACGCAGCTGGCCGTCCTCAAGGAAGTTGTCAGCGTCGCCCTGGTCGACCAGCAGGGGCAGGTCAAAGCCGCGGGCGCGGATCAGATCGCTGGCATCGCAATCGGCCCAGGCACTGCGGTCCTCACCCAGATAGCCGTTGAATGCCTTCTCGCCCCACGGGCAGGCTACCGGATTGGCGATGGACGCAAAGGCCGATAAGGCGGCGTAACGTCTCGGGTTGTGGAGGGCGCAGACGAACGCGCCGTGGCCACCCATGGAGTGCCCGCAGATGGACTCCCGGCCGTTCACCGGGAACGTGTTTCGCACGGCGCCGATTCCCCTGACACCCCAGCCGAGCAGACAGATCCTGTCCGTGGGCGCGTCTTTCGAGCCCCGGGCCAGGGCCACTTCCGGCAGCTGCGCTGGTGATGCCTCATTCCCTCGGCCGCGGCACCACCCCGGCCGCAAGCAACTGCTCCAGCGGCTCGGGCCGATGCAGTCCATAGCCCTGGGCGTAGTCCACCCCCAGCTCCCGTAGGCAGGCGATGGTGGCCTCATCCTCGGCGAACTCCGCGATGGTCTGCTTGCCCAGCAGATGGCCGACGTCGTTGATGTTGCTGACCAGCGCCTGATTCACCGGGTCGCGGGCAATGTCGCGCACGAAACTGCCATCGATCTTCAGGTAGTCCACCGGCAGGGTTCGCAGATAGGCGAAAGACGAGAGTCCCGAGCCGAAATCGTCCAAGGCAAACCGACAGCCCATGGCGCGCAGATCACGAATGAACCGCATAGCGCTCTGGAAGTTCGAGATGGCCGTCGTCTCCGTGACTTCGAAACACACGGTCTCCGCCGGCAGCGCATGGTGGGTCAGCTGCTCCTTGATGAACGGCAACAGGCTCTCGTCGCTCAGCGTGCTCCCGGAGAGATTGACGGCACAATGCGCGATGCTCTGCTCGCCATGGCGATCGATGTGCTCCGCGATCAGCGAGAACGTGCGGGTGATGATCCAGCGGTCCACCATGGCGATGAGGTCGAAGCGCTCCGCCGCCGGCAGGAACGCGCCGGGCGGGATCAGATCCCCCTCGGGGCCCCGCATGCGTACCAGCACCTCGAAGGACAACCCCTCATCCACTGCCGACGGCACCCGGGCAAGAGGCACTATCGCCTGTGCGAACAGTTCCAGTCGCCCGGCGTCGACCGCATCGGAGATCTGGGTGGCCCAGTCCATCTCCTGGCGCTCCTGGAGCAGCGCCTGATCGTCGGGGCGGAACAGATGGGACCGTCGCCGCCCCGCTTTCTTGGCGGCGTAGACAGCAATGTCGGCATCCGAGAGCAGATCGGTGAACCCCTGCTTGCCCGGATTGAACTCAAGAATGCCGATGGACGCGCTGATCCGGAAGGTCCGGCTCTCCCAGACGAAGCGGTATTCTTCCAGTGCGCGATGCAGGCCCTCGGCCACCCGCTGTGCATGCTCGATATCGCAGTGGGGGAGAATGACGCCGAACTCGTCGCCACCGAGCCGCGCCAGCATGTCTGTATCACGCACCCGTTCCCTCATCAGACCTGCGAGCTGACGCAGCATCTGGTCACCTGCGACATGCCCGGCAACATCGTTTATGACCTTGAACTGGTCGAGGTCGATGTAAAGCAGCGTATGCCGTTCGTGCCCGCGCATGCTCTCCGGATGCCGCGCCAGGTGTTCCAGTTGCTGTTCGAATGCGTAGCGGTTGTGCAACCCCGTCAGGGCGTCGTGGGTGGCCTGCCAGTTCAACTGGTCAGCCAGTTCACGGGCCTCGGTGACATCGTGAAACACCAGCACCACCCCCACCATCGCGCCATCGTGATCGCGGATCGGTGCGGCGGAGTCCTCGATGGCGAACTCCTGTCCATCGGACCGCAGCAGCAGCGTGTGACTGGCCAGGCCGACGATGTGGCCCTCGCACAGACAGCGTTCCACCGGATTCATCGCCGGGCGGCGCGTCACACCGTGGACGATGTGGAACACCTCGGTGACCGGCCGCCCCCGGGCTTCGGCATTACTCCAGCCGGTCAGATGCTCGGCCACGGGGTTCAGGAAGGTCACGTGGCCCGCCGTATCGGTGGTCACCACGCCATCGCCGATGGAGGCCAACGTCACCTGGGCGTATTCCTTCTCCCGGACAAGGCTGTCGGTCATGGCCCTGAACGATTCACCCAGGCGCCCGATTTCGTCATCACCCGCCACCGCTGAGCGCTGGCTAGTGTCGCCTGCCGCGATCATCTCCGCGGTGCGGGTGAGGCGGGTGAGGCGACGCCCGAGAACGATGTAGAGCAACCACCAAAGGCCGATGAACGCAGCCACCATTACGGGACTCAGCAACGCAGCCGAACCCAGCGCGGCCTCGCGCGCCTGGCGGAACGGGTAAGACAGATCCCAGGCGACCATCACGGCGCCTGCCGGGCTGGGCCCCAGCTCGATGGCTGTACCCGTGATCTCCAGCGGCGCGACGGCAACCAGGGTTTTCGCCGACGCCACGTAATGCACCGCAGCCGCCCGTCGGCTCCGCGCATCGGCGAGTAGCCCCAGGGCGACGGCGTCTACCGCCGCGGCCTCCGTGGTGGCGTGAGGATCACCCAGCACGCGACCGCGCTGACTCTGGTCCAGGGCGGCGAGGATGCGGTTCTGGTCATTTACCACCCGCGCCTGGCGGACGCGAATGTCGGGATACAGCGCTGCAATCTCCTCCTGGACCAGGGAGCTATCGGCGTTACCGAGATGATGCTGCACCAGGCGCTGCATGCGGCTGATCTCGGTGGTCAGCTCGCGCTCGGAATTCTCCAGGATAGAGCGCTGCTGGTCCTGGATCAGGGTGACGGTATAGAGGCCACTGAGACCGAGTCCGGCCAGGAAGAGCAGCACCGGCAGGGTCACGTTGATTGGAAAGCGGTAGAGCCAGCGTCCCATCAACGCCCGTCCATGGTGGTGTCGGGGCAGCCGGCGGCCTGTACGAAGCGGTCGTCGAACAGATCCTCCAGGCTGATCTGCCTCGGCAGCAAACCGTAGTCGTCCATCAGGTCAAGCAACTGCCGCGTGGTCTCGCGCAATGCGTCGCCATCATCCGCCAGCAAGTCGCAGTTCTCCGTGCCGGAAGGGAACTCCACACCTTCCAGTGCGCGCTCGAGTTCCGCGGACGTGAGCCCGCCGTGACTGGCCATGACCTCACGGGCGTGGCCGGGATCGGCGTCCAGCACACCCAACGCTTCGAGCCAGCCATTCACCAGCTTCTGAAGATGATCAGGGTGAGCCCCCATGGCATCCTCGTTAACCACCAGCACGTCGACAATTTCACCGGGGATACTGGTGCTGTCGAACAGTTCCCGCGCCCCCTGGTCGAGCAGGCGGGAGCGGATGGGTTCGAACGTGGCCAGTGCGTCCACTTCCTCATCGCGGAACGCCCGTTCGTGGCGCCCGGCATTGACCCGGACCACATCCACGTCACCGGTGTCCAGCCCCGCGTGCTCCAGACCGCGCGCGAGCAGGTAGGCCGTTGCCGCGGAGTTCTCGACACCGACGCGTCGGCCCTTCAGGTCAGCAAGCGAGTCGATGTCGGGTTGGGCGACGATGGTGTCAGCGCCGTACGAGTAATCCATCATCAGGATAATGCGGATGGCGTGGCCATCGGCCCGGAGCAGCAACGCCTCGTCCAGGGTCAGGGCGGCGACCTCGACGTTGTCGTTGCGGAATGCACGCAGGGATTCCGTGTTGGACGCGAATTCCGCCACGCGGATGTCGTCGTCGGACCAGTCCTCCAGAGTGCGCGCAAGATGCACGGGCTGGTACCCCACCCACGGGATCGTGGCCACCCGAAGAGGCGGCTCGTCCTCGCCACCACAGGCGGCGAGGCCGGCCACAAGCATGACCAGAGCAATGGCGATGAACCCGCGCCAGCACCCCTGCCTGCCGTTGATCAGCCTGCGCCGGAGCCACCTGCCCTGACCCTCGGCATGCCGACAGGCGACTTGAAGCATTGATTCCTCGCTCTGGTTTCCCGCTTCCCAGAATCCCACACCCATTACTGGCAAACCTTGCACCAATTCGCATCCCCGGCAAGCGGTCACCGCGAGCTGTCACTAACGGCAGTGTCGCTTATGATGAGCGGGTTCCCAGTGCTGCGAGAACTGAGGCGATGACAGACCTACGGATGCACAGCCCCGCGACAGCGCGCAACCGCCAGCCCATTCTGGACGTCCTGCGGGGTGCTCTGCCCGAGCAGGCGTGCATACTGGAGGTGGCCAGTGGCAGCGGCGAACACGCCGTCCAATTCGCCCGTGCGATGCCGGGATGGCTCTGGCAACCCAGCGACACCGACGCCGACGCGCTCGCGTCCATCAACGCCTGGCGGGACGAGGCATGTGCTGACAACCTGCAGGCACCCGTGACCCTGGACGTCACCCGTCACACCTGGCCCAGCGGCCCCCATGACGCGGTGGTCGCCATCAACCTGATTCACATCGCACCCTGGAACGTGACCGAAGCGCTACTGGTGGGCGCAAGCCAGCACCTGAAGAACAACGGTCTGCTGGTTCTCTACGGCCCGTTCATGCGCGGCGGCACACACACGGCGGACAGCAACGCCGCATTCGACACCCAGCTACGCGCCCGCGACCCGCGCTGGGGTGTGCGCGACCTGGACGTGGTTGCCGCGGTGGCCGAGGACGAAGGCCTGCGTCTGGACAAGGTGGTGGAGATGCCGGCCAATAACCTGACGGTGTTGTTCCGCCGTGACCTTGACCACTCCGGCGGGCCCACCCAAAGAGACGGTTAGGGTCTGGCTGGTACGCCAGGACGGTCACAGCCCTCGGCGAGATTGACACCTGGTTGCCGGCAGCAGTAGACAGCTCAGGCTACCACTGCGCTACAGTATGCGCTGCGCCGCCCGTTCCGGGACACCCCGATGCGGCCAGGTGATTGACTCAGGACAGGACCAGCGCATGGCTTCGGCCCAGGGACTCCGCTCCAGATTCCTCAATTCCACCACTCTGGTTTTCACCGCCATCGTCCTGCTGCTGGTTGCATGGATCGGCAGCGGCATGGTCGGCCGGGACGACGCTCCGGTGGCGGAGCGGGAGCCACCCGGCCCGCCTACAGTGGCGGTGAGCACCAGCGAACCGGAGTCGGTGACCCGGGAAGTGGTGCTCTACGGCGACGTGGAGCCGAACCAGATCTCGCTGCTGCGGGCGCGCACCGACGGCATCGTGGAGGAGATGATCTCCACCGGAACGCGCGTGGAGCGCGGCGAGGCGGTGGGCCATCTCTCTACCGACGACCGCCAGGCCCGTCTCGCCCGTGCCCGGGCGCAGGTGGCCTCGGCCCAGCGCAACTATGACAGCGCCATGGAGATGGTCGAGGGCGGGTTCATCTCCCGCGCTGAAGTGCAGACCCGTCTGGCCGAACTGGAGGCGGCCCGCGCCGACCTGCGGGCCGTGGAGCTGGAGATCGACAACACTACCCTGCGGGCGCCCATCAATGGCGTGGTCAACCGCATCGACGCGGACCTGGGCGCCTACGTGTCCATGGGCGGGGAGGTGCTGCAGATCGTCGACAATGACCCGCTGATCGCCGTCGTGCACGTCCATCAGGCCGCGGCGCCGCGGCTGCGCACGGGCATGCCGGCCCACGTGGACTTCGTCGGCGCCGACCGGCGCGAGGGCACCATCCGCTACATCGCCCCGGTGGCCGATGGCGCCACCCGGACCTTCCGGGTGGAAGTGGAGGTGGACAACAGCGACCTGGCCCTGCCCTCCGGGCTCAGCGCCGAAGTCGTCATTCCCACCGACACGGTGGAGGCGCACCGGGTATCCCCGGCCCTGATCCGTCTCGACACCCAGGGCCGGATCGGCCTGCAGACCGTGGATGAGGATGACCGCATCGCCTTCACGCCGGTGGAGGTGATCCGGGCCCGCGCCGACGGCGTCTGGGTCACCGGTCTGCCGGATCCGGCCCGGATCGTCACCATCAGCCGGGGTCTACTGAGTCCCGGACAGGCGGTGGAAGTGCGGGAAACGCCGGCAGCCTACCTCCGCTCGGGCGGGGAGGCGCGCTAGTGGCGCGGGCACTGGCGGCCATCTTCAGCCGTGTGCGCACGGTAGTGGTCCTGCTGGCGCTGATCGTTCTCGCCGGCGGCTATTCCTACGTGACCGTGCCCA
>SLMR01000136.1 GCA_007133445.1 Aquisalimonas sp.
AAGGCGCGGATAACACGTGCGACATGGAGGTCCAGATCCTCGGGAAAGGGCAAATGGTAGATCCACTTGCGGATGCCCATGTAGTAGATGCTCCCGTGCATGCTGGTGGCCATCTGCACTTCCTCTTCCGTCAGCGGGATCTCGTCCGTGCCCGGCAACCCACTGAGTTCCCGCAGTTCCTGGCACACCGGTTCCAGCAATTGCTCCCGGACAATGTTCAGGTACCGGCGGTTCAGGTCGCCACCGGCCAGGCCCGCCAGCATGAAGATGCGGACCTGCTCGTAAGTGA
The DNA here is from genome assembly GCA_007133445.1 of Aquisalimonas sp. The sequence continues at coordinate 290 of SLMR01000136.1, forward strand.
ATATCGCCCGCGTGTATTCCTGGTAGAACTGGATCAGCCGATCCTCCAAAGGCCGGGTTCGGTCGTTAATCAGAGCATTCCACTGCGGCTGCCACCGCTTGAAAAAGGTCTCGTGGTAGACACGCTCGATAAGGCTTTCCTTGCTGGGAAAGTAACGGTACAACAGAGGCTGTGTTATTCCCAGTCGCTTTGCGAGCTCACGGGTCTGCCCTTCGAAACCGACCTCCGCAAAAAAACGGATCGCCTCATCGACAATCTGGCGCTCGCGATCCTGGGGATCAAGGCGTCTCCTTGGACGGTTTCTTTCCTTCAAGGTTCCAGTGTCGGAATTGGTCACGGAAGACACTCCTTTGCTGGTTTGTTGCGGGCTTTACCGTTCGTCTCGGAGGCCTCCCGAGTGAGCCGCAGTCTATCACGGCGACCCGGGCGGCTCCATTGCCAGGCGCAGAAACTGCACCCCCGAATGGGAGATCCCCAGCTCATATCGCGTCGGAGTACGCGGAAATGCTCAGGAAGAAATAAGCCACTGGCGATCGGAAACTGATGATAATGGATCAACAAGCCACACCAGAAACTCAAGTCAACATTAGGGACACCTTCGGCATCGATATGGAGGTAACCATTCCTGCCTTCCGGGAAGCAACAGAGCACGTACCGGAACTGGACCCAAGCTACCATTTCGATCCGGAGACGACCCTGGCAATTCTGGCCGGATTCATCCACAACCGCCGGGTCATGGTTCAGGGTTTTCACGGCACCGGGAAATCCACCCATATCGAACAGATCGCAGCGCGATTGAACTGGCCCTGCATCCGTATCAACCTGGACAGCCACATCAGCCGCGTGGACCTGGTGGGCCGCGACACCATTGCCGTGCGGGACGGTGTACAAGTCACCGAATTCCGCGAGGGGCTGCTGCCCTGGGCCCTGCAACGCCCGGTGGCACTGGTGTTCGACGAGTACGACGCGGGCCGGGCGGACGTCATGTTCGTGATCCAGCGTGTGCTCGAAGCCGATGGCAAGCTCACGCTGCTGGACACCAACCGCGTCATCAGTCCCCACCCCGCCTTTCGCCTGTTCGCCACCGCGAACACGGTGGGCCTCGGCGACGCCAATGGTCTCTACCACGGCACCCAGCCCGTCAACCAGGGGCAAATGGACCGCTGGAACATCCTCACCACGCTGAACTATATCGATCACGACACGGAGATGGAGATCGCCCTGCGCAAGCTCCCCCACTGGCGCACTGAAGAGGGGCGCGCCACGGTTTCGCGCATGATCGCCACGGCGGCGCTGACGCGCAGCGGTTTCGTCAACGGTGACATTTCGGTGCTGATGTCGCCGCGCACGGTCATCAGCTGGCTCGAGAACACCGAGATCTTCGGTGATATCGCCTTCGCGTTCCGGGTTACCTTTCTTAACAAGGCGGATGAACTGGAACGGGACATCATCGCCGAGTACTACCAGCGCTCCATGGGCACAGCACCGGACCCTGACGCCAGTGGGCCGCGCCTGAAAACCGGGCCCTTGCACCATGACTAGCAGCGCCGACCGGTTCTCGCGGGCGCAGGCCGCCACCGCGCGCGCACTGGCGGAAGACCGCCGGTTCACACCCGTGATCGAGGCAGCACGGACCGACTCCCGCGCGGAGGCCGCAACGGCCGACGCGCCTGATCGCGCCCCTCTTGCCGGCAGGAACGTGGTCCGCGGCCTCGTGGACCTGGATGCGCTGCAGCGCAAGCACCACTCCCCCGCCGAGCACGCCCGCCATGCGCCAACAGCCCCCGCTGCCCGGGCGTTGTACGACTGGACCGAAGAGGCGCGCATCACGGCGCTTGCCCGCCAGGTGATGATCGGAGTTGCCGCCAATCTGGATACCGCCCTGGAGCAACGCTGCCGCGATGTCGTACCGGATCCGGTGGCGGCGGACGTGGACACGCCCCTGGCCATGGCGGCGGGCCTCTGGGTCCGCGAGCAGCTCACCGGGCGGCCCCTGCCCGCCACGGCGGCCGCCATTGTCGGTTCCCGCCGGCACCGAATCGCCGCCGCGCTCGGCCCGTTCATCCCGGAACTGCAGGCCGCACTCCGCCACCCCGCGGTGTTCGCCGCACGGGCAACGGACCTCCCGCGAGCGTTGGGAATGCCACTGGAGGATGCCAGCGGCAGCATGCAAGCCAGCACGCTGCCGGCCGACGAGCCCGACGAGGGTGACGACCCGGGCCAGGACGCCGGCGCTCCGGCGGATAGCGAGACCGACAGTGGGGACGACGCCCGAGCCCCGGGCGGGCGGATGGATAACACACCGCCGCAGGCATGGACGCCCCCGACCACCGATGACACCACGCCGACCGATCCCGACGGGATCTCCGTCCGTGAGGCGCCCACCGGCAAACCGGGCGCGTACCGGGTGTTCACTCGCGCCTTCGACACAACCGTCCGCGTCGGGGCCCACTGCGATCGGGCGCGCCTGGAGCGGTTGTACCAGCAATTGCATCGCGACACCGCCGCCGAGCGCACTGCCATCGCCCGCCTTGCGCGTCGCCTGGAACGGGCACTACTGGCACAACAGCGGCGCCACTGGGCCTTCGACCAGGATGAAGGTCTGCTGGACGCCGCAAGGCTTGCGTCTGTGGTCATCGACCCCACGCTAGGCCTCCCCTACAAACGCGAGGCATCGGCACCGTTCCCGGACACGGTACTGACCCTGCTGATCGACTGCTCCGGCTCCATGCGTGGCCGCCCCATCCGCCTGGCGGCGCTGTGCGCGCTGGCTGTCGGCGAGGCGCTGGCCCGTTGCAACGTGAAGGTGGAAGTCCTTGGCTTCACCACCCGCGCCTGGCAGGGCGGCAAGTCCGGCGCGCGCTGGGCCGGTGCCGGTCATCCCCCCGCGCCCGGGCGGCTGAACGACCTGCATCACCTCATCTTCAAGGGCGCCGACGAGCCCTGGCGCCGGACCCGCCGGAATCTGGGACTGCTGCTGGACGACGACCTGCTCAAGGAGAACATTGACGGCGAGGCCCTGCACTGGGCCCATTCCCGGCTGCTCGGCCGCCGCGAGGAAAGGCGCGTGCTGCTGGTGATCTCGGATGGTCTGCCGCGGGACGGTATGACCCAGGATGCCAACCCCTCCGGATTCCTGGAAGCGCATCTTCGTCATGTCATCGATCACATTGAGGCCCGTTCGCCGGTGGAACTGGCGGCCATCGGCATCGGTCACGACGTTACCGCCTATTACCGCAACGCCGTGGCCATCCCGGCAGCTGACCGGCTCGGTCGCGCCGTGACGGACCAGCTACTGGCCCTGTTCGCCACCGCCCCCCCTCACAGCATCAGGAACAGAAGCAGCACCAGAACCGCCAGCCCGATGCCGCCGTAAAGAAGCCAGGAATTCCCGGAGGACTCACCGGCGGCCTCGGCCGCGGGGGCCGCGGATGCACTGGGTGTCTCCTCGCCGTCCGAGAGTCGCCGGCTCAGGGCACTGAAGAACTGGTCCGCATACTTCCGGGCCGTGCTCTGGACCAGGCGTGATCCGAGCTGCGCCAGTTTGCCGCCCAGCTGGGCCTCAGCGGTGTAACTCATGCGCGTCCCGCCGTCGCCGTTATCCTCCAGTGTCACCGGCGCCGTAAGCTTGGCAAACCCGGCCGCACCCTTGCCCTCGCCCACAATCGTGTAGCTCTTCGCTTCCTCGACGTCCTGCAGGGTGACCGTCCCGTTGAGCGTGGCCTTCACGGGGCCGACCTTGGCCGTCACCGTGGCATCGAAGCCGGAGCCGTCTTCCGTCGGCGTGAGGGCGTCGCAACCCGGGATGCATTCACGCAGGACCTCCGGATCATTAATGGCCTGCCAGACCGTCTGACGGTCGGCCGGGATGTCGTACTCACCACGGATATCCACAGTGTGCCTCTCCTCGTTCGATTCAGATCAGTGCCAGCGTCAATAGCGGAAATGCAGCGACCAGCACCAGAGTAGCCAGCATGATCGCAACAAACGGCAGCACGCCGACGAAAATGGATTCCACCGAGACATCCGGGTCATTCAACGTCGATTTGACGGTATAGATGGAGATGCCGAAGGGCGGTGTGAGCAACCCGATTTCCACCGCGATGACGGTGATGATGCCGAAATGCACAAGATGGAAGCCGAAATCCTGGGCAATGGGCACGGCAATCGGGGTCATGATCAGCAGAATGGACGTGGAGTCCAGAATCATGCCCAGCAACAGCACGATGGCCACATAAATCAGCAGAAAGCCGTACGGACCCAGTCCCGCATCCTGAACGAAGCCGGCGATTTCCGCCGGCATGCCAGCCATTGCCAGCATGCGGCTGTAGAAGCTCGCAGCGATCAGCAGCACGAGGATGGCGACTGCCACGCTGCCTGTCTCCCAGAGGACCTGCCACGCGCGTGAGGCATTGAGACTGCGCCGCGCCAGTGCCAGCACCAGCGCTCCGAACGCCCCGACACCACCGGCCTCCGTGGGCGTGAAGAACCCGGAATACAGGCCACCCAGCACCAGAGCGACGAGCAGGAGAATCGGAACCAGCTTGACGCACATCTCGCCGACGCCCATGAGCCGGACGGCCTCCTGCCGGTGGGCGGACTTCAGCCTCTCGGACACGTTGTAGACCATGTTCGGCGCGAAGCGTGCAAGCAGGACGATCATGATGACGAAGTTGACTGCCAGAAGCAGGCCGGGCAGCACCCCCGCCAGGAACATGTGGCCAATGGAAACCTCGGCGAGAATGCCGTAGACGATGAGCAGCAGGCTCGGCGGGATCATCATGCCGAGCACCGAGCTGCCGGCAACCGTGCCCGCCGCGAACGCCTTCTGATACCCCAGGCGCGCCATTTCCGGCACGGCCACCTTGGTGAACACCGCCGCAGAGGCGATGGACACCCCGGTGACAGCGGCAAACACCGTGTTCGCCGAGACGGTGGCGATGCCAAGCCCGCCGCTGATCCGGCGCAGCAGAGATGCGGCCACGTCGAACGTGTCACGACCAACGTTGGATATGCTCACTAACAGGCCCATGAGCACGAACAGGGGTATGGTCGCGAAAACGTAGCTGGAGATCGCGTTGTACGCCGCGATGTACATGAGGTTGAAGGCGAGATCGATGTTGTCCCGGATCAACCACACACCGAGGAACGCAACGGACATCAGGGCAATGGCGATGTGCATGCCCATGATCACCAGCACGAACAGCAGGGCGATCAGCGTCAGGCCCAAACCAAGGTCCGTCATACGGTTTCCGCCCTCCCCTCCACGAACCGGCGTACATTGGCAGGTATCAGTGACAGGCACGCCAGCAGCGCAAGCCCCGACCCCAGGACCACCAGCCCGCGGAAGGGCCAGGTGGGCATGGTGAATTGCCCGCGGACGCCGATGTACTGGCCGGTCACCCAGGCGTCAACGAACTGGCCCCAGGAGGCCGTGATCAGCAGCCCGAACAGCAGGGCTCCGATCAGCAGGTAAACGATCTCCAGCAAGCAGCGCACACGCGGCAGCCGCGTCGCCAGCAGATTGATGACGAAACCGGCCCGCGTCATGCGACCGGACACGATCGCCCAGGCAAGCTGGAGATAGACGATGGCAACCACGGAGCGCCCGGCAAACTCCGCCACGCCCCGGATCGGCATATTCAGGAAGTTGCGCCCGACCACGTCAGCAACGACAAGCAGCATGAGAAAGACGATCCAGACCGTGCCCAGGGCGGCGAACACCATGGGGATGTAGCGGAACACCCCGGCCTCCCGGCCCTCCCCGCCCTTGATCGTCTCGCGCAGTTCTTCGTCAGTGCTGCCCACGGTTCACCCCCGGGATCTGCGAACGCAATGGACGCACCGGCCAGCGACCGGTGCGCCGTTCTCCCGTGCTGCGTATTAGCGAACGATATCGTCCCAGTCGCGAAGCGGCTCTTCACCGTGCTCCCGAAGCAGATCGAAGTACGCCTTGAGCAGCTCCGGCGCGGCGTCGCCGCCCATGTCGAGCCACTCCTCGACGATGCTCTCCGGCAGGCTCTCCACCCACTTTTCCTTCTCAGATTCAGGCAGTTCGGTGACGTTGAGCCCGCCTTCCTGCATCTTCTCCATGGCCTCGTCCATCTGGTCCGTCACGTACTCACCGTGGCGCAGGGAAGTCTCCTTGCCGGCCTCCAGGAAGGCCTCCTGGACTGTTTCAGGCAGGCCCTCGAAGAAGTCCTTGTTAACCGCGACACTGCCGAAGTACATGGAACCGATGCCCACGCGGGTGAGCTCGGGGGCCACTTCATAAACCTGGGTGGGCTCGATGCCGGTGGCGAAGGACAGCGCCCCCTCGGTGACCCCGGTCTGGATGTTGGTGTAGTAGGTCGTCAGTGCGCCTTCCACGGGGGTGGCACCCGTGCCGTCGAGCCAGTTGGCAGAGCTGCCCGGCGCGTTGATACGCATGTTGCGCAGGTCATCCAGGCTCTCCACCTGGCTGGTGGCGTAGATGTCGTAACTGTCCGTGATCAGCGACGACAGATGAACCATGTTCTGGGACGCCCAGCTCTCGACAAGCGCATCCACTTCCGTATTCAACTCGTCAAAGATCTCGATCAGCAGCTCATGATCCTCGGTGGCGAACGGGGTGAAGTAGGTGAGGTTCTGGAGCGGCATATCGGAGCTTTCCCAGACGGTGCCGACCATGCCCACATCAACAATGCCGTCGCGCAGCGAAGTACGCGTGTCACCGAAGTCGAACAGCGTGCCACCGTAGGACTCCCGCCAATTGATCTCGTAGTCGCCCCCGTTCTCCTCGAGGATGCGATCCACCTCGGGCTGGAAGACGTTCTGCATCGCCCAGACCCAGATGTTCTGCGTGGGGTGGCTGGAACCGATCTCCACACGAATGGTCTCGGTGGCCATTGCTACGCTGCTGGCCATGAGCGCGCTCAACGCCAGCGCACTCACGCCGGCCGCCTTGCTTGTACGCATCAGTGATTGCATGGTCTCTCCTCCATCTCTCATGTCGCCCGGCCTGTTGCCGACCGCTTATTGTCCCCGGCTACCGTAATCAGGGTTGATCCGGGTCCGGGACTTTCCCGAGCGCCGCGAGGACGCGCTCGGGTGTAAAGGGCATGCGCTTGACCCGCCCACCGAAAGGCCGAATCGCGTCGTTAATGGCATTCATGACCGCCGCTGGCGCCCCCGCCGTGCCGGCCTCACCGGCGCCCTTGGCACCGAGCTCGGACTCCGCCGTGGGCGTCTCCACATGGCCCACGACCATGTCGGGCATCTCGGTGGCCATGGGCACCAGGTAGTCGGCCATGTTCGCGTTCTCGAGCTGCCCCTCCTCGGAGTACACGCACTCCTCGAACAGGGCGCCGCCGAGCCCCTGCACGATGCCGCCGCGGATCTGCTCATCCACCAGCTGCGGGTTGATCACGCGGCCGCAGTCCTCGACACACCAGTGCTTGAGCAGCTTGACGAAGCCGGTATCCACGTCCACTTCCACCAGGCTGGCCTGGATGCCGTTGGTGAAGGCGAACGGATAGTCGCTGGTGATGTAGTGCCGCGTCGCGACCATTTCCCGATCCAGGTCCTTGGGCAGGGTGTCGCCACGAAAATAGACGATGCGGCCGAGTTCGGCCAGGGGCATGCGCTCTTCACCGGTGGCACGATCCTTCACCGCGCCGTCGATGATGTCCAGCTCTTCCGGGCTGCTCTGCAGCATGGCGGCGGCCACCTGCAGGATGTTGTCCCGCAGTGCCCGGCCGGCGCGGAAGGCCGCGGCACCACCAATACCGGCGCCCCGGGATGCCCAGGTG
>SLMR01000367.1 GCA_007133445.1 Aquisalimonas sp.
GATCGTCTACGGCATGCCCTACAGCGAGTGGAAAGAGAAGTATCAGAAGTAGCCGCACCTGCGGGGCGCACCCCGCGTCAGGCGGTGGGGTGCGGCCGGATCTGCAATGATATAAAATAACACCCCCACACGCAGCCTGTTTCCACCCCATGCCGCGCCTTGTACTTGCCGCCACCGCTGGTCTGTTCCTGCTCTCGGGATTCGCCGCCCTGGTCTACCAGGTGCTGTGGGTACGGGAGCTGGGACTGCTGTTTGGCAATACCGCCCAGGCGGCGGCGCTGGCCATCGCCATCTTCTTCGCCGGACTGGCCGCCGGCGGCTGGTTCTGGGGGCGGTTGGCGCCGCGTGTGCGGTCGCCACTGAAGACCTTCGGTCTGCTGGAAGTGGGTGTGGCGGCCACGGCCGTGGGCCACTTCATACTCCTCGACCTCTACCATCTGGTCTACCCGGCACTGCACGCGGCCACGGGGGATTCCTCCTGGGCCACCACGGCCCTGCGTGCCGGACTCGGCGCCGTGGTGCTGTTTCCGCCGGCCTTCCTCATGGGCGGCACCCTGCCCATGATGGGCCAGCACCTGGTCCGCATCACCGGACAACTCGCCACCACCGGCACCGCCGTCTACGCCCTGAACACCTTCGGCTCGGCCATGGGGGCGCTGGCGGCCGGGTTCGTGCTGCCACCCGCGCTGGGGTTCACCGGCGCGTACGCACTCGCCATCGGCATCGACCTGTTCGTTGGCATCGCCGCCATCGCCATGGCGGCGAGCCTCGCTCTGGCACCAAGCGGCAAGCGGGACAGCAACCAGCCAGCGACGACCCCTCGCCGCACGGCAACGCCACAGGCAACCGAACCCGCGCTCTCCGGCCGGCTGGTTGCGCTGATCGCCTGCGTCTCCGGCACCGCGACCCTCGGCGTGGAGGTGTTGTGGACGCGGCTGTTCGCCCAGGTGCTGCAGAACTCCGTCTACACCTACGCCGTGGTGCTGGTGGCCTTCCTGCTCGCCCTCTCCCTGGGTTCCCTGGCCGCAAACGGGCTGGCACGGCTGCGCACACCGCAACCGCGCCATATCCTCCTGGTGATCCTGGCGACCTCCGGCGCGGTCATTGCCGCATCCCCCTGGGCATTCCACGCCGTGACCGGCGGCCTCGCCTACGTCGGCGCCGGCGCACCCTGGCTGGAATACCTCGGCGCCGTTTCCATCGTCGCGCTGCTGGTGATGGTGCTGCCCGGCATTCTACTGGGCATCACCCTGCCCTACCTGCTCCGGCTCATGGAGGCGGCGCGGCCGGAGCCCGGCGAGATTCTGGGGCGGCTGGTGGCGGCCAATACCGCCGGGGCGATCGTCGGCTCGCTGGCGGCCGGTTTCCTGCTGCTCCCCTGGCTCGGCGTGAGCGGCAGCCTGCTGGTACTGGCGGCACTCTACCCGGCACTGATGCTGCCGGTGATTCTGCGCGAACCCATCCCCTGGCCGCACCGGGTGATTTACGCTACGCCGGTCGCCGTGGCAGTGGCCGGCCTGATCGTTTTCCGCGCCGCCGGCCCGGCAGCCACCAACGTGAGCGCGGAGGCCAACGAACGGCTGCTGGAGGTAATCGAGGGCACCCACGCCACCGTGGCGGTCATCGAGCGCGGCGAGCACCGCCTGATCCGCGTGAACAACTTCTACACCCTCGGCGGCACGGGTGCGTTGGAGTCCGAGCGCAACCAGACCCTGATCCCCATGATGACCCACCCGGAGCCGCGCTCCGTGTTCTATCTGGGCATGGGCACCGGCATCACGGCGGGGGCATCCCTGCTGTTCCCGGTGGAGCGGGTGGATGTGTGCGAGCTGCTGCCGGAAGTGGTGGAACTTGCGGAACGGCACTTCCAGCCCTGGACCCAGGGGCTCTTTGACGACGAGCGGGTCACCGTGCGTGCCGAGGACGGCCACCACTGCCTGCGCCACGCCGACACTGAATACGACCTGATCATCAGCGACCTCTTTACCCCCTGGAAGGCGGGCACCGGCAATCTGTACACCGTCGAGCATTACGAGACAGGGCGTGAGCGTCTGGCCGACGGCGGCCTGTTCGTCCAGTGGCTGCCCCTCTACCAGCTCACCGAAAAGGAACTCGGCACTATCGCACGGACCATGGAGGCGGTGTTCCCGCAGGTGGTCATGTGGCGCGGCGACCTGTTTGCGGACGGCTCGGTGATCGCACTGGTGGGAACGGAAGAAGGCATCACCGTGGATCCGGATGCACTGGTGGACCACGGTCGCCGTCTCGCCGACAACCCGGCCCTGCCGGAAGACCTGCTGCAGGCCGTGAGCCTGCGTTTCTATGCCGGCCACGTGACCGGCAGCGGCCTGTTTGATGACGCCCCGCTCAACACCCACGACCGGCCGGTGGTGGAATACCAGGCGCCGCGCAGCCAACGCCGCGTGCAGGCCGGTGAAGACACCTGGATGATCGGCTCACGCCTGGGCTTTCTCTACCAGTCCCTGGCCGACCAGACGCCACCGGCGGACGACCCCTACCTGGCGCCGCTGGATGAGACCGCCCACGGCTACGTGGACGCCGGGCGCCACTACTACTTCTATAACGTGCTGCGCCAGAATGAGCGCCACGACCTGGCCCGGGCGCAATTGCAGCAGTTCCTCACGCTGACGCCCTTCGACCAGCCGCCCGGCGACCCGGAAGCCCCCACCACACGTTCGAGCTGGGAGGAGAACCGCTGAGCGGGTAATGGCACGGACGGATAACCGTTACTGCTACCCGCGTGGACGGCCTCAGTTCCGCCGCGCCAGCAACCGCAGCAGCGCCATCACCACGACAATGGCGACGAACGCCGGGCCGAAGGGAAGATCGCCCAGCAACGCAATCACGAACGCCGCCAGATAGGCCAGCACCCCCACCGCGGCGGCGAGCCAGACGGCCGCCCGCCAACTCGGCGCCAGCGCAAACGCCACCCAGGGCGGGATGAAGATCAGGGCGAAGGCTGCCATGACGCCCATGGCCATGGACGCCAGCGCCACCCCGGCGGCCACCATGATGTTGAACCCGAGCCCCAGCAGGGCCACGCTGCGGCCGTTGGCACGGTCGTGTCCGGGAAACAGCCGCGCCCGCAGGAGCCGCGGGGAGAGCCACGGCATCAGGACTGCGAAGACCAGCGCAAAGGCGAGCCCGGTCAGCAGATGTTCCAGGGTGGTGAAGTAGAGCTGGCCGTCCACCAGCGTCTGCGCCAGCGTACGGGCGTGATGGCTGAACTGTGCGCCCAGAATCATGGTCGCCCAGCCCGCCAGTATCATTACCGCATAGAGATCATTGCCGGTGCGCTTCACCAGCCCGCGCGCCGCGACGCCACCGCCGGCGACACCGAGGGCAGCCATCAGCGGCGGCACCCCGAACAGGCTGCCAAGCACACCGCCGGCACCACCCAGGTGGGCAAAGCCCAGCGCCGCCAGCCACTCCTCGCGCATGCGCAGGTAGAGCCCCAGCACCGGGAGTACGGCCGCGAACACCAGGCCGGTGAAAAACGGCAGCCGGAACAGCGGATCCACCAGCAGATCCCACTCCATCACGCCACCTCCACCATGCGGTCGGCGACCTGTTCCAGAAAATCGCGCTCGTGGGAGATCACCAGCGCCGCGCGCCCGGGCGCCAGACTCCGCAGCGTCTCCACAAGTAGCGCCTCGCCGTCCGGGTCAAGGTTGTTGGTGGGTTCGTCCAGCAGCAGCAGATCGGCGGGGTGGCCGATGGCGGCCCAGACTATCAGCAGCTGCCGCTGGCCGCCGCTCAGCCGATCCATGCGCACATCCAGCAGATCATGTAGGCGCTCGGGCAGGCCCGCTGCATCCACGTTCATCAGCCGGAGCACTTCACGCACGCGCAAGGGGGTTTCGGCGGTCTCGAACCCGGTCTGGGGCTGATAGGCCACGCGCAAGCCATCGGCGCGCGCAACGGTGCCCGAGAACACCTCGGCCTCGCCGGTGAACACGCGCATGATCGTGGATTTGCCGCAGCCGTTGGGGCCGGAGAGCCCGACCACTTCGCCGGCATCCACAAAAAAGTCGAGGGGCCCGACGACGGGCCCCTCGTATCCGGCCCGCAGGCCGTCGATGCTCAACAATCGTGTCATCGCTTACTCACATGGGGGAAGCAATCACCTCGACCCAATCGCCGATCAGCTCGAAGTAGTCGTCGGCGTCACCGCCCACCTGAACGCCCGGCATCAGGTCGTAGTATTCCCAACCCAGCTGCTCGGCCAGGAACTGCACGTGGTCCTCGCGCTGATACGGGTAGCGGATGATCACGCCCGACTTGCCTTCCAGCTCGGCCACCAGCGAACGCAGATGGGAGCCCGTGGGCGGATTGCCCGGCACCGGCTCCAGATAACCCAGATCCGGCACGTTCAGGCGGTCCAGCAGGTAGGTGGCGTCTGCGTGATACAACACCACGCCGGGCGCACCGTCCACCTGTTCCTGCCACTCTTCCACGTGCTCCTCCGCCCGCTCGGCGAAGGTCTCCGCGTTGGAATGGTACGTGTCCGCGTTGGCGGAATCCATATTCGCCATGGTCGCTGCCAGGCGCTTGGCGATCTCGCCCATCCGGATTGGATCCAGGTAGACGTGGGGATTACCGGACGGGTGGACGTCGCCGCGTGAGCGATCGGCGTCGCCACCGACATCCAGCAGGTCCACCTGCGCTGCGGCCTCGAAGTAGCCGCTGGTGCCGGCACGCACGCTGGGGTTGTTGGCTCCGCGGATGGCCGCCGGCAGCCAGCCCTCTTCCAGTTCCGCACCCACGGAGACCACCAGGTCCGCACGGCCGATGGCGGACATCATGGAGGGCCGCGCCTCCAGATAGTGGGCGTCGCGGTCCGGCGGCGCCATGGTGGTGACTTCCACGTGGTCGCCGCCCACGTGCTTGGCGAGCATGCCCATGTTGGACGTAGTGGCAGCGATATTCAGCGCCTGGGCCGCCGCCGGGGCGGCAGCCAGTGCGGCACCGAGAGCGCTTGCGATGATTGCGCGTTTCAGCATCTTTCTGCTCCCTCGTTTAGAACGGATGGGCGCCGTGCGCGCCAATACTGATGTTGTACTGGAGCATGAAGCTCCACTCGTCGTGGCGGTCACCGCCCGCATCCTCGTTCGCGTAGTCCGCGTAGTTCACCTGCGCCCGCAGGAACGAGAAGTGGGACGGGTAGAACGTGGTATTCAGCGAATAGCGATAACTGGTGCCAAAGTCGTCGCTCGGGTTGCTGTCGCCGTCGAACGCCCGGTTCTCGGCGATACCCAGTGCTTCCGCCCGAACGCCCGTCCGCCAGCGCGGTGCAATGCCGTAGACCGCCTGGAGGTAAGCGCCATCCTGACGGTAGCGAACATCGGCGCTCTCCGCCGACTCCCACGTCCAGTCGTTCGGGTTGTCACCTTGGCCATCCGCAAACCTGAAAACCTCGAAATCCAGATCCTGTTCCCGGTAGAAGTACTCACCCTGAATGGTCAGGTCACCGTGCCCGAGGTAGCCGGCGGCGTCGTACTTGTAGACCGCGTCCAACCCGGCGAACCAGGCGTCGCCATCCCATGTCTGCACGCGTGGTGTGCCATGCTCCTCGGAACGCTGGAAGGCGCGCGCGTAACCACCCGAGACGCCGAACTGCGCGGCATGGTCGTAGCCAAGATCAGGGCCCCATTTCAGGAAGCCAGTGAAGAGCCGAGGACCAGACGCGTCATCGAACGGCAGATCTTGACGCTCCCGGATCCGAGCGAAGTCGTCATCGCCGTCTTCATTCTCAGCAATGAAATACTCGTCAAACTCTGCCCGGTCGTGGCCAACGTAATTGGCCACGCCACTGGTATCACCCTGCAGCATCTCGATACCACCCTTCAGGTACGTCTGCGTCGGCAGAAGCCAGTTCAGCTGCACACCGGTCTCCTGGATGCCGTGGTGGCCGAACAGGTGTTCGCTCACCAGCGGGCGGTCGACGAAGTCCCACTCGTGGGGGTGCTGGTTGTTGATGTAGCCGATATCCGACAGGAAGCGGCCGCCCTTGATCTGCAGACCCCAGGGCAGACTGGAGGTCGTGAAGTAGGCTTCTTCCAGATCCACCGTGTCCGTGCCCTCGACCACCAGCATGGCGAAGGCGTCGAAGTAGGGATCCACGGACGCCTCGAAGGCGAACTCGGTCTCGCGGAGCTGGAAGCCATCCCCGCCGCCACCGTGGTCATGGCCATGGCCATGACTGTGACCCCCTTCGAAACCGCCCGGGTCGTCGACCTCACCACTGAAGGTGTTCGTGTAAACGCCGTCGAGGATGACGGAGATGGACGGGTTGAACGCCGTTCCGGCGCCGATGCGCTCGCTGGACCCGGGAAGGGCGCCGGCGGCCATCCCGTCCTGGGCGTCCATGACGTCTTCCTGGGTGGCGCCGTCGGCCGGCTGATCCTGTTGCGCGATCGCGACGCCCGAGCCGAGCAGCAGTGCCGCCGCGGCGGCAACGCCCTGGGTTAGATATGCTCGCTTCATGATTGCCCTCATGCTCGCGTTGTTCGGTGGTGAAGGGATGCAATTCCAGGCCGCGAGATTGGCCGGAAAATGGAATTATATAACATTCTTTCTTTTATGCAACATTATTACGTTGCATTTTCGCAACACTGACGGCGGGTTTTTCGGGTGTTGGGCTGGGGGTCTGGTAGACCTGAAGGTCCACCTTACGGTCTGCGGAGTCGTTCTCCCCGTGGGCGGCGAAGCTGGCGTAGGGTGGACCTTCAGGTCCACCATCCTGCGGTGCGAAAGGGGTTGGTGGATCTGAAGATCCACCCTACGGCGACAGCAACGGCCCCTGCGCGGCGACGTAGGGCGGACCTTCAGGTCCGCGGATGCCAACCCTAGCCCTTCAGCCGCTGCGCCTCTTTCCAGCCAGCGTCGGCCAGGATCGTGGCGCCCTCGCCCACCTGCAGAGCGTCGGCATTGGCGGCATTGCCGTCCAGCGCGCGCTTGTACACGCCCTGGAGGATGGCCGCCAAGCGGAACAGGGCAAAGGCCGTGTAAAAGGGCCAGTCCTGGATGCCGCCGTCGCGCCCGGCCTTGCTGCAGTACATATCCACGAACTCCTGCTCCGTGGGCAGGCCCTGAGACGCCAGATCCATGTCGGCCAGGCCGCGAATGCCGGGCAGGCCCGACGGCAGGTGGTAGGGAATGCAGCAGTAGGCCAGATCCGACAGCGGATGGCCCAGGGTGCAGAGCTCCCAGTCCAGCACCGCCACCACTTCCGGGCGCTCCGGGTGGAGCATCAGGTTGCCCAGGCGGAAATCGCCGTGGGCGATGGTGGTCTCGTCGCTGCCCGCCGGGATGTTCTCCGGGAGCCACGCCATGAGCTTGTCCATGGACGGGTTATCGCCGGTCTTGGACGCCTCGTACTGCTTGCTCCAGCGGCCGATCTGCCGCCCCAGGAAGTTGCCCGGTTTGCCGAAATCGGCCAGCCCGACAGCCTCGTAGTCCACCTTGTGGAGGCGCGCCATGGCGTCGGCCTTGGCCTCGAAGATGGGCCGCCGCTGCTCCTTCGGCACGTCGTGCAGGCCGGGGTGGCTGTAGACGCGCCCCTCGATAAAGCGCATGACGTAGAACGGCGTGCCGATGATGGCGTCATCCTCACACAACAGCAGCATCTCCGGCACCGGCACGTCCGTATCGCGCAGGGCGCGCATCACCTGGTACTCCCGCTCCACCTGATGGGCGGAGGGCAGCAGCTTGCCCGGTGGCTTCTTGCGCAGCACGTAACGGCGCTCGCCGGATTCCAACAGGAAGGTCGGGTTGCTCTGCCCGCCCTGGAACTGCTTGATGGCCAGCTCACCGCCGAACTCCTCCGGCAGGTGCTCGCGCAGGTAGGCGTGCAGGCCGGCTTCGTCGAAACGGTGGGCGTCGAGTACGTCCACCAGTTGCTGATTCTCTTCACTCATTCTTTCTCTGTCCCCATGCATCAACGCCCGCTGGGCGGTTGTGACGGCCGTTCAGGCGGACACCGTTTCGCCGCCGTCGGCGACGATGGTCTGGCCGGTAACGTA